>NZ_LR735258.1:4547500-4675000 GCF_902506755.1 Dyadobacter sp. 32
ACAAATGGATTTACAAAGTTTTGGCTCCAGACATACTTGTCGCTAATCACTTAAAGCTAACAGCTATGAATATTTTTTGCAAAATAACAAACATCCCTGCATCATATTGTTATGTAACGGAATGCTTTTAACGGTTTTTCCTAACTTTGGCTTTTACCTTATAAGAATGAAGTCGACAGAAAACAAGAAAGCGGAGCGGTTGAGTCAGCAGGAATATTTGTCAACCTTAAATGACCCACAGCGAGATGCCGTACTTTACGGGAATGGTCCGTTGATGATTATTGCTGGGGCAGGTTCGGGAAAAACGCGTGTATTAACCTATAGGATTGCACATTTAATAGAAAACGGAGTAGATCCGTTTCGCATATTATCCCTCACATTTACCAATAAAGCTTCCGGTGAAATGCGTCAGCGTATCGAAGGCGCTGTGGGCATGGAGGCCAGGAATATCTGGATGGGGACCTTCCACTCCGTATTTGCCAAAATATTGAGAATTGAGGCAAGATATTTGGGTTATACGAGCGACTTTTCCATTTACGATACCGACGATTCCAAATCCTTGCTTCGAAGTATTATTAAGGAACTCAACCTGGATGATAAAATTTATAAGGCCAATGTGGTGTTCAATCGGATTTCAGGAGCGAAAAACAGGCTCGTCTCCGCCGAAGAGTACCAGAATAATGCGATCATTCAGCAGGACGATGAGGCGGCCAAAATGAAGGAAATGGGACGGCTGTACAAAATATATGTTACGCGCTGCTTCCAGGCCAATGCCATGGATTTCGATGATCTGCTTTACAATACCAATATTCTTTTCCGAGATTTTCCGGATGTATTGTATAAGTACCAGCACAAATTTCAGCATGTGATGGTGGATGAGTTTCAGGATACCAACGTTTCACAGTATCTGATCACGCGCAAATTATCTGCCGTCCACCGAAACATTGTGGTGGTGGGCGATGATGCACAGAGTATTTACGCTTTTCGTGGAGCCAACATTGAGAATATCCTGAACTTCTCGAAGGACTTTCCGGATGTGGCCACAATCAAACTGGAGCAGAATTACAGGTCTACGAGCAACATTGTGAATGCAGCCAATTCGGTGATTGCACGAAACAAATCCCAGCTGGATAAAAAGACGTTTACAGCCAACGAGGAAGGCGCGCTGATCGACGTGATCAAGGCGGGATCGGATAATGAAGAGGGCAGGCTGGTGGCCACGGCCATTTTTGAAGAAAAGATGCAGAAAGCGTTGCGCAACGAAAATTTTGCCATTTTGTATCGTACCAATGCCCAGTCGAGATCATTTGAGGAAGCATTGCGGAAGCTGGGTATCAAGTACCGGATCATTGGCGGACAATCGTTTTATCAAAGGAAGGAAATCAAGGATCTTCTTGGTTACCTGCGATTTACCGTAAACCAACGCGATGAAGAGGCATTCAAACGGATCATTAACCTTCCTAAACGGGGAATCGGAGATACTTCCATTGCCAGGATCACCGTTACCGCCGCCGAAAACAACGTGGCTGTGTGGGATGTGGTTGCCAATATCGGGAACTTCGCCACCGGGCGTACCACAGCCGGCATTGAGCAGTTCGGTACTGTGATCAAAAGCTTTAAAATCCTGTTGGAACAGGACAAGGACGCCTATGAAATAGCTTCACACATTGCCAAAGCATCCGGTCTGCTCAAAGAATTGTACGAAGACAAAACCGTAGAAGGGCTTTCTCGTTACGAAAACGTACAGGAGCTGCTCAACGGGATTAAAGAATTTGTAGACAATCCCGACGCGGAGGACAAGTCGCTGAGTGCTTTTTTACAATCGGTTTCGCTGCTTACCAATGCCGACGAACCCGATGATAATGAGGATCATGATCGTGTGACCATGATGACCATCCACTCGGCCAAGGGGTTGGAATTCAGAAACGTGTTCATCGTGGGTCTGGAAGAAGATCTTTTTCCAAGCCAGATGATGCTTGAAAGCCGGCAGGATCTGGAAGAGGAACGTCGGTTATTCTACGTGGCGATTACCCGAGCCGAACAGAAGCTTTCCTTTTCCTATGCCGAAAGCCGCTATCAATGGGGACGATTGAAGATGTGTGAGCCAAGCAGGTTTTTACTGGAAGTTGATCCCCGCTATCTGAATATTTCGGATTCCATGCAGCGTGGGCGGGACCGCGAGGCGGCAAATTCGCCGATGTCGTTTGTCAAAAATTTAAGTCCGCGTAAACCGGTTGAGCCAAGGGCAATCCCCGCAGCCAGCAGCGTTCACTCACCATCGACCGATTTTGTTGCAAGCGATACCAGCCAATTACTGGAAGGCGAAAAGGTAGAGCATATGAAGTTCGGCTTTGGAATTGTGACCAAAATGGATGTAAACGGAAGCGACCGGAAAGCTACTGTAAAGTTTGATAAAGTTGGTGAAAAGACACTTTTATTGAGTTTTGCGAAGCTTCGTATAGTAAAATAATATCGTTCTTGTAGTTATAGTGAGATCGTTACAAGCTTTACGTAAATAGATTCCTCATGCAGCCATAGAACCCTTGTTTAAGTACAACGCTTCTGGGGCTGTGTATCTTTTTTAATTTAAACAAAAATAATCTATGTTCATTGATGAAGACGTTACACAAATAAGTCAGCGGGGAAGTGATCTCGCCGTAGTGGAAGAGCAGGTAAAATATTTCGTAGATGGCTTCCCCTTTTTGCAGCTCTCCAAAGCTGCTACCGTTGGTGATGGAATTCTCAGCCTTTCCGATAGTGAAATTGCAGAGGTGGTTGCAGCGTTTGACAAACGTGCTTCTGAAGGAGAAGTAGCGTTGTTGAAATTTGTACCCGCATCGGGTGCTGCGACCCGTATGTTTAAGTCCTTATTCGGATTTTTACAGGATGATAAAAAAGACAAATCAGTTGAAGAGTTTTTTACAAGGCTACCCGAGTTTGCTTTTTATGAAGACCTTAAGGCCTCACTCGCTGCGGATGGTCATGATATTTCAAGTGCAGACGAGAAAACGATCGTTTCCTATTATCTTACCAATAAAGGACTGGGTTATGGTGAACTGCCAAAAGGGTTGCTCAAATTCCATAATTATGCCGAACGCTCGCGAACACCTCTGGAGGAGCATCTTGTAGAAGGTGCAAAATATGCGAATGCAGGAGGTAATGTACAAATTCACTTTACCGTATCTCCCGAACACCGGGACAAATTTGAAAAGCTGGTCGTTGAGGTTTTGCCAACTTATCAAAGCAGATTCGGCGTGAAATATTTTGTATCCTTCTCCGAACAGCAGAAATCTACAGATACCATTGCGGTGAATCTGGACAATACGCCTTTTCGTGAGGCAGATGGCAGTTTGCTGTTTCGCCCTGCCGGACATGGTGCCTTGCTTGAAAACCTGGGGCAGCTTGATGCAGATATTATTTTTATTAAAAACATTGATAATGTTGTACCTGACCGGTTTAAGGATGAAACCATCACATACAAAAAAGCACTGGCCGGGGTCGTTCTGAATTATCAGAAACGTATTTTTGATTACCTGAAACAGCTGGCAGGCTCCACCGATTCCGGGTTGCTGGCGCAGTTGGACACATTTTTCCGGAATGAACTGAGTGTAGTTCCGCCTGCAGCATTTGCCAGCTGGAGCGACTCCGAAAAGACGGAATATTTTCTGCGAAAACTAGATAGGCCATTGCGTGCCTGTGGAATGGTAAAAAACCAGGGAGAACCCGGTGGGGGGCCGTTTTGGGCTGAGAATGCGGATGGGTCGTCATCATTACAGGTTGTAGAGTCGGCGCAAGTGGACGTGGATGATGCGGAGCAAAATAAACTTTTCAAAGATTCAACACACTTCAACCCGGTGGATCTGGTATGTGCTGTGAAGAACAGTGAAGGAGAATTGTATGATCTGAAAAAGTTCAGAGATCCGCTGACGGGCTTTATTACCGGAAAATCTAAAGACGGGAAGGAGCTAAAAGCACAGGAACTCCCGGGATTATGGAATGGTGCGATGGCTGACTGGAACACAATTTTCGTGGAAGTACCTTTAATTACATTTAATCCGGTAAAAACGGTGAATGATTTGTTACGCGAACAGCATCAGTAATAGCCGTCGGCTTATGGCTCTTAGCTCAAGGGCTGCTGTAAGTATAATCGCCTGCTTTCTTTACAGAGAGGCTTTGTATAAAAAGTGAAGTTAGCAAGGAATGAAAAAGGTCGGAATCCGTTGCGGATTCCGACCTTTTGTGTTTTTACCAAATGTTACTCTCAGGGAATGGGCATTACCTTTGTTTCTTTGAAAGTCGAAAGTATTACCATCGTTTGTGTGCTGGCAACTTCTTCAATTTCATTAATCTTTTCAAGCATCAGTTTTTGGTAAGTGCTGATGTCTTTTGAAATAACCCGTAAAAGAAAATCTCCCGTGCCCGTGATATGATGGCATTCAATAATCTCCGGTATAGCATGTACTTTCTCTACAAATGATTCGGTAACTGCTTTTCTATGTCCCACAAGGGATATCTGAACAAATGTACTAACTCCTAAACCTACTTTGTCGGGCTCAAGCTGTGCATGGTAGCTTTTGATGATCCCTGATTGTTCAAGTTTTTTTACTCTTTCCAGCGTAGGTGCTGGCGAAAGTCCTATTTCCTTGGATAGCTGTGCGTTAGTTATTTTGGCATTGGTTTGTAAAATCTCCAGTACCTTACGGTCTATCTGGTCTAACTTTATGATCGACGACATTTTTTTGTGACATGTTTATAGTAGAGTGCCCCTAAGAGCGTTGCAAAACTAATTAGTTTCACGAAGATTCTCTTAATAATCTACGGGAAATTTGTCAAAAAAAAGAATTATCGTAGGCGAAATGTCAATTTAGTGTTGTATTATTAGGTTTTTAGTACTTGTAACCCATTAATATCAATAGGTTTATACGGCGTAGGTTGCAATTTTATTCAGAAAATCCTGATAAGTAACCCGGATTCCATCGGCCAGCTCGGTTTTGTGTTTCCAGCCAAGGCCGTGCAGTTTACTAACATCCATCAACTTGCGAGGGGTGCCATCAGGTTTTTCGGTATTCCACTGTATATCCCCTTCGTAGCCCACTACGCCGCGGATAAGCTCAGCCAAAGCTTTGATCGTTACATCCGTACCCACACCAATATTGAGAAATCCGGCCTCACTGTAATTCTGCATCAGAAAATAACAAGCATCAGCGAGGTCATCGGCATGAAGAAATTCTCTTAAAGGTGACCCCGTCCCCCACAATTCAACAAAAGGCTTATTATCTTCCTTGGCTTCATGAAACTTGCGGATCATGGCCGGCAAAACGTGAGATTTGTTGAGGTCGTAGTTGTCGTTGGGCCCGTAAAGATTGGTAGGCATAACAGAAATAAAATCGCAGCCATACTGACTTCTGTAAGCTTCACACATTTTTATTCCCGCGATTTTGGCGATGGCATAAGGCTCATTGGTCGGCTCGAGGGTGCCAGTGAGCAACGAGTCCTCTTGCAATGGCTGTGGTGCAAGTTTGGGGTAGATACATGATGAACCCAGAAAAAGCAGTTTTTTTACATCATTACGATAGGCGCTGTCTATAATATTGTTTTGAATCTGTAAGTTTTCGTACAAAAATTCGGCACGATAAATATTGTTGGCCATGATACCTCCCACTTTGGCGGCAGCAAGAAAAACATATTCGGGACGTTCGGTTGCAAAAAATGCTCTTACATCGGCCTGTTCTCTTAAATCAAGCTCTGAAGAGGTACGAAAAACAAAATTGTCGAAGCCTTCCTGAACCAGCTTGCGATGAATAGCGGAGCCGACCATGCCTCTGTGTCCGGCAATGTAAATTTTAGCGCTTTTTTCCAATGTGTTTTAATAAATTTGTAGGTTCAAGTATCAATAACGTCGAGATCAATTCGTTACAAAAGTAACAAACTTGCGCTTAAGAAAAATTCAAAAAACATGCGAAGAGTTATTCTGATCTGCTTTTTCATTTCAATCCTCACTTTTGAAAGGGTAGTGGCACAGGTCAATTCCACAGAAACGGCCCAGCCAGGCTGGTTACCGACTGCCCAAAAAGATACTTCCAATGCACCCAAAGCTGGCGCCAAAGACTTAAAGTCCTTTGTTTCTGGGCTAGACCCTGTGGTAGGCGCTTCGCTGCCTGGCGGCAAAGGAAAATCAACCACGATTTCGACACTTTTTGGTGAAACCATTCCCGATCTGGGGCTTCGTGTAAAAGAATACAAAAACCAGAAGGGCGAACGCAAGCGTAAAAAGGAAAAGGCAAAACTTGCCAAGGTTCAATATCAGGGCATTCCCATGCAGAATATGGAGGTGAAATTTGGGAGTGGTGATCGGGCAACCATTGAGTATTTCCACGTATTGAAGGAATATAAGCCCATAAGTGATTATGTACGCCCGACGGAATTAAGATGGTACGATAAGAAAACCAGAAAGCTGAGTTCTTCACTGATCAAAGATAAAACCATGGCTTTACCGCTTCATGGATCCTATAAAAAATATGTCGGAGAAAATCTGATAGAGGAGGGCTTTTACTACATGGGCGTGAAGGACGGGCGATGGGCAAGGTACGATACCAAATACAATTTGTTGGACAAGGTAACATGGTATAGAGGGTTTCCGTCGGAATCCCGGATAACTTATTATGATTCAACGCACTTGAAAATTAAAGAAGTTGTTCCGGTTGTGTATGGCAACATTCAGGGGGAGTTTTTGAAATTTTATGATGAGGGTCAGTTGATGGCCAGCGGCAAATATGCTGACGGGAAAAAAGTGGGTCGTTGGGTAGAATATTATCAATTTCGTCGCTTGAAGAAAAAGGAGATTCAGTACCCGAAGGATAGCTGGGAAGAGGATTTTGAGCCATTTGTGCTTCGTGAGTGGGACGATAAGGGGAAATTGCTTTATGACTATACAAAAGATCCGCGTGCATCAGTGGAAGAAGAGGAAGCTGAAAACTAACAAAAATGGTTAGATTCATTACGCTGTAAATGTTCAACCCTGTCAGGGTTGGAAATAATGGTGCGCCTATTTTATCCCCGGGTTTCACCCGAGGCAATGAACATTTAACCCCTTCGGGGTTTGTTGAAGCTGTGATTTGCGGACATGTTCGGTCACATAGATAATTGGTGCAGCCATATTTGGGGGAGTTAGTCTGATTAGGGGTAAAGCCCGAAGGGCTAAACTGTCCATAACCACCGGTGCAACCGAAGGAGATCCGGATGGAAGGTATAAGAGTAACTCTGGAGGGGTTGAACCTATTATTTTTAGACTCCCAATCTCCCTTTTGCGCTGTTAATGTTCAACCCTTTCAGGGTTGGGAATAATGATGCGCCTCTTTATCCCCGGGTTTCACGGCGGGGCATGTGAGAGTTAACCCCTTCGGAGTTTAGTGGAGCGGCTATTTTTACCTTCATTTTGAGCACATAGATAGTGTCAGCCATATTTAGGGGCATTATTCTGATTAGGGTATTAAAGCCCGAAGGGCTTAACTGTTCATAACCACCGGTGCAACCGGACGAGATCCGGATGGAAAGTATAAGAGTAACTCCGGAGGGGTTGAACCTATTATTTTTAGACTCCAAATCTCCCTTTTGAGCTGTAAATGTTCAACCCTGTCAGGGTTGGGAAATAATGATGTGGCTTTCTTATCCCCGGGTTTCACCCGAGGCAATTGACATTTAGCCCCTTCGGGGTTTAGTGAAGCTGTGATTTGCAGACATGTTCGGTCACATAGATAATTGGTGCAGCCATATTTGGGGGAGTTATTCTGATTAGGGTGTAAAGCCCGAAGGGCTTAACTGTTCATAACCACCGGTGCAACCGGTGGAGATCCGCATGGAAAGCGTAGGAGCAACCCCCGAGGGGTTGAACGCAATCACAATAAATACTTCTCATCGAATTCGATACCGTTTTCAATCAGCAACCTTTTTAACTCATCATAAAACGTTTCTTTTTATGATGCCCCTTTTGGTTTTTGACATAATTGATAATCATATCTCTTTCCCGGATATTATAGGTAAAGGCACCATAACCACCTTGCCAGCCATTAAAGTCAGGAAATTTCCCACTTTCCTTCATCCAAAGGCTACTGGCAACCTTGATATTTTTGATGAAGTCGGCAAGGCAAATGGAAGGGTGAAGATCGGAAAAAACGTGAAGATGATCGCTTGTGCCATTGATGCGATATAGCTTGCAGCGATCGTTTTTTATAATTCCCCAAATGTATTTGTACAGCTCTTCGCAATGCTCCTCGTTGATAGCAGGCTGACGATACTTCGTCCCAAATACGATTTGATAATAGATCTGTTTGTATGTACTCATTATTTGAAGCTTTAAGTTGTCTACCTTAGAGCCTTTCATATTTTCGTGTTGAGTAAATAGTTGGTAACTCTTTCAGTTCCCCTGGCTTGATCAGTACTTGTTGTGTATTCCGGTCAGGATGCGTTCCACTTCCTTTCTCACTTCGGAGGAAGGTCTTGTGAAGTTATTGTTCATAAAACTGAATAACAAGGTCTTACCTTTTTTGGTTATCAAATAGCCACTTAGATTATAATTGTTGCTAAAACTCCCTGTTTTGGCAAAAATGAAAGGTTTTTCACCCTTGAACGTGTTACGTAAAGTTCCTGTACTTCCTCCATTGGGCATAATATGGAATAACCGTTCCCGTGGCACCTTGTCGTAAATTTTCTGCAATAATGCCACGATGGTTCTCGGTGTGAACAGATTATAACGACTGAGACCAGAGCCGTCCTTCCAGATAAGAGGATCGGGTAAATCACTCATGTATTTTTCCGTGGCATGTGCGATGGCTTTTTCTGAATTAAGGGGTAAACCGTTGGTCGATGCATAGAGGAGCATCAGTTGTTCTGCAAGCATATTGTCGCTGACCTGCATCATGCGCGTGTACAGGGAGTCGGACGGTATACTATATACCGTCTGCAATTCAATGGTGAGTGGAATGGAAATCAGTTTAATTTCCTTCTTGAGTGTATCACTCAGCAGGTGGATGGTGAGTGCGTCAGAGGTGCGAAAGGGGACATCCTGAATTAAATTTTCAGGAAGGGGATGCCGGGAATGATGGAATATATTCTCTCCCTGTTCGCGTTGAATACCTGTAAGTGTGGTATCTGGCAAAAGGAATTTTTGCCAGATACGGGGTTTTGCCTCAAGCGTATGGCCAGATTTCCCTGTAAATCTTACAATATTTCCATAAACGGGCAGGGGTGAGCGTTCGGGCTGATACTCGTCATTGTAGTCACTCCATGCCCATCCTGGGCCAAATGCTTTGTCTTCAAAATTTACAGGAGTAAAGAATATTTGTTCCTTTCTACTTTTCAAAAAATCAAATACCTTGCTGTGGGGTAGATCCGGGTGTAGTAGCGAGGGATCGCCGGTACCACGTATGAGCAGCAATTCTCCCCATTCCAGGTACTGCAGACCCGGAATGGAGTCACCCAATGCAGAAAGCCCGGCATATAAACTGAAAAGTTTGGTGTTTGACGCCGGATTAAAATATTTGTGATCCTGATAGGAAGCAAGCGATTTGGGTTCATTGAGGTTTTTGATAGAAACTCCGGTGTGCTGCTGGCTCAGTACAGCAGAATTTTTTATTTCCCGATTGAGATAGTGAGAAACAGAACAGCCAGACAACAGTAAAACACTGACAATGAAGAAAAGCGTGCGCATAGACAGGGGTTAATAACAGCAGTAAAGTTAACAGTTTCGATTCAAAACGATGATATAGCGCTTGTTCTTTTGATTGAAGCAATTTTTCTTTCCGTATCCACAGGTTGAATTTGTTACTTTGTATTTTATATCCCCAATTTAATTAAACAATGAATGCGCTGCAATCCATTCTGAAACAATACTGGGGACATGATACCTTTCGCCCCGTTCAGGAAGAGGCCATACGTGCTGTACTCAATGGCGACGATACACTTGTGCTTCTGCCGACAGGTGGGGGCAAATCGGTTTGCTTTCAGGTGCCTGTTCTGGCTATGGATGGCGTATGCATTGTGGTGACACCACTCATTGCGCTGATGAAAGATCAGGTTGAACAGCTGAAAAAGCGCGATGTGTCTGCAGCTGCCATTCATTCGGGTATGAACCGTCATGAAATTGATATTACGTTGGACAACTGTATTCACGGACATACCAAATTCCTGTATGTCTCTCCGGAGCGGTTGAGGACGGATATTATGATTGCGCGGGCCAAGCAAATGAACATCTGTTTGCTGGCTGTCGACGAGGCGCATTGCATATCTGCCTGGGGTTATGATTTTCGCCCAGCCTATCTGCTTATTTCCGATTTCAGGAAACTCATATCCCGTGTACCGGTGATGGCGCTTACCGCTACGGCCACCGAAGAGGTACAGGCGGACATCATGGATAAGCTGGAGATGCGAAACCCTAAGGTTTTTTTGCAATCCTTCGCACGTGCCAATCTTTCATACTCGAGTTTTAAGGAAGAAAACAAGGAACGAAAATTACTTCAGATCCTAAAAAACGTACCGGGAACTGGTATCGTCTATGTTCGAACCAGAAAACGAACCAAGGAGCTGGCCGACTGGCTCAATCGACAGGGCGTGCGAGCGTTGGCTTATCATGCAGGTTTGCCGTTTAAGGATAGAGCCGATCGCCAGACCAGCTGGATCCGAAATCAGGTGAGGGTGGTGGTAGCGACGAACGCGTTTGGGATGGGTATCGACAAGCCTGATGTTCGTTCGGTTATTCATTACGATCTGCCGGCTACATTGGAAGCCTACTACCAGGAAGCGGGAAGAGCGGGACGGGACGAAAAAAAAGCGTACGCAGTGGCGCTCTTCAATGCGATTGATCTGGAAGAACTGGCCGAGAACGTGGAGCGAAAATACCCGCCTATGCAGATGCTGAGAAGGGTTTACCAATCGCTGGCCAATTATTTTAAAATAGCAGTAGGGGCAGAAGAACTGTCGGGGTTTAGCTTTGATATTCAGGATTTTGCAGGAATTTTCGGGCTAGTGGTGAATGAAACGCATTACGCACTCAAGCTTTTGGAGGAGGAAGGATTTATCCATCTGAGCGAAAACTTCAATGACCCATCCAGGCTCCATTTTTTGGTAGATAATCGGCAGCTATACGATTACCAGATACGCTATCCCGAGTTTGATTCGTTTATCAAAGTGATCTTACGCAATTATGGAGGAGAGCTCTTCTCTGAATATGTTAAAATTTCGGAAAGTGAGATCGGGCAGATTTATTTTGCACCTGTGGCGGAAGTGATCCAGAAGCTCAATTTTCTCAAAGAAAGGGGTATCGTAGATTATGAACCGGCAAGGGACAAGCCGCAGCTTTCGTTTCTGACGCCTCGGTACGATGCAGAGTTGTTGCCTTTGAATGTCTATGAGATTGAGAAAAGAAGAGAGCGAGACAGACGGAAGATCCGTGCCGTGGTCGCATACGCATCCAATGTGAATCGTTGCCGAACCATTCTTTTGCTTGAATATTTCAATGAGATGGATGGGACAAATTGTGGCGTTTGTGACATTTGTTTGAAAAATAAAAAAACGGAAGACGGGCCTAGTGAGGAATTGGCAAATGCAATTTTATCGTATCTGCATAACCTGGGGCCGGCGCTTCCCAGAGACCTGGCACATGCCTTTGAAGATGTGAAGGAACAGATATTGCTGCAAACATTGCATCTTCTGCTGGAACAGGAATATATTGCGTATGACTCGGCCGGAAAGCTTGCTTTGAAATAAGGGTTTTAGGGTTAGGATTGATTTGAAATTAAATACAAATTTTTTGAAAAAACGAACAGGACTTCTTGCCATAATGGGCATCATGATTGGCCAAATGGCAGTGGCTCAACAAATACCAGGCTTGCAGTACAGTAATTATGGTGGCCTTTACCGGGCAACCTACAATCCATCAGTACTTGGATCCTCGCGCTACAAATGGCAGGTCAACCTGGGTTCTCTTGGTGGCAGCATTAACCATCGTTATTTTAGGTTTATTGGGAAAAATTCACTTTTGTATCCACAGCTTGCTCCCCATTCCACCAAAGAGTTATACGGAAGGTCACGGACAATGGGATCTCTTACAGGAGGTGACGCTGTAAATCTTGCGAGCGAAATTCGTTGGCCCTCTGTCCTGATTTCATTAGGACAAAACCATGGTGTGGCATTTCAATTTCGAACCCGTGGTTTTGTTCAGGGACATAACTTAGCAGAGCCAATACGCAATCTGTACTTCAAGAGACTAGACACGGGCAGCACACCGGCAGTTTTGAACCAAAATTGGGGAGATTTCAATCTTGTTCAGCAAAGCTTCTCAGAGGCAAGTGCTTCCTACGGCGTGGCGCTTTTGAATACGGAGTCGCATAAATTAAAAATAGGTGCGACTGTTAAGCGTGTATTTGGAGCAAGGATAGGATATCTTAAAGCTTCCGTAGAGAATTTTGATATTCGGTCGGTCAACTCCGAAACAAGCGAATTGGTTTTAAACAATATCAATTATGAAAGCGGTTACAGCCAGGTGGTTCAACCACGAAAACCTGGCAAGCTGTTCGATACGGATCAGTACGGGTCGGGCTGGGGCTATGACCTTGGAGCCAGCTACGAACTCGGGTCGTTTTGGGGAAGGGGAAAAGAGGCTTATGATATGAGTCCGGAATATTTGGTGCGGTTGAGTGCCTCGCTGACGGACATCGGATCTATTGGCTACAATACAAATGGGAGTCGGATGATAAAGGGAAGTCAGGTGCGGACTATCATTAATCAAACGGCCCTGGAAAAAATAAGTGATCAGGGACCGGAGGGTTTTATGAGCCTATTCCCGGCAGAATCAGATACTACCTTTTCTCAAAATGTGCGTCTTCCGCAAGCGATGCATCTTGAGGCGGATTTCCAGCTTGTAAAAGGCTTTTTCCTTAATGTATCTCAGACGAAACGCTTTAAAACACCGGCACGGGAAGCTATGGATGTGTTTCTGCCAAATACATTTACCATAACACCTCGCTTCGAGGACGAGGACTCGGACTTTGCCTTTCCCATAACCTTCATGGAAGGAAATAAAAAGGCATCCATTGGTTTTGTCGCCCATTTCGGGCCCGTTTTTCTGGGATTCAGCAGCCTCAATGCATTAATGAAAAGGACAGGAGGAAGCATGGTCTATGTGGGCCTGTCGGCGTGGAAACTGAAGGATTCAAAAAAATCTAAACTTTTCAAATCGGGTAAAAAGTAATTGTGTGCCCGGCGTCCGTTTTTTGGACCGTGGAAGAGAGAAATCTGAAATCATTCAGTTTCTAACGATCAGATTGTGCCTTATTTCCCCTGAACATCCCTCCAATCCGCCCGAACATTCTTTTTTCAAATTCCCAAAAGAAGGCAAACTTCCCCCAGATCCATCCCCAGGCAAGCAATACCACCTGGTAAAGAGGCAAAATGACAATGATGTTTACCGTCCAGCGGATCCAGGCTGCTTTGGTGTCGTCCAAACCCACCAATTCAAAAAGTGCCCTTTTGATATACAGTATTGAAAAACCGGTGCAGGCGAAAACAAGCAGAATGACCACGACGTCCCATCCGTTTTTTATATTCCAGCGTTGTTTTAGCTTTTCCATCATAAGATTATCACTCGTGCAGGAACCCAAGGTTTTCCGGCTTTACTTCTTCATCGTCCAGTACCAGAAATTCCTCCCAGAAAGGATCATTGGGCAGGCCGGCCCTCAGGATCATAGGTTCCTTTTTTACGGGGTGTTCAAAGTATAGGCGACGCGCGTGCAGGTTGATATTTCCGTCGGGATTTGCTTTTGGAAAACCGTATTTTACATCACCACGTATGGGGCAGTTCATGGAGGCAAGTTGCACGCGTATCTGATGCGGACGACCTGTGATAGGTGTTACTTCCAGCAGATGAAATTTGTTGATCTCTCCTAAAACGCGATAAAAGAGCTCCGCGCGTTGTGAGCCCGGCACTTCGTAATCGTATGCTGTGGTTACGTTGCGCCTTTCGTCTTTCAAAAGCCAATGGACAAGTCTCCCTTTTTTTTCGGCAGGGCGATGTCTTACTACTGCCCAGTACGTTTTTTGAACATCCCGCTTCCGGAATATTTCGTTCATTCGCTCAAGCGCTTTCGACGTTCTTGCAAACACTACAAGGCCACTTACCGGACGGTCCAGACGATGTACGGTACCCAGAAAGACAGCACCTGGTTTATCGTATTCTTCTTTGATATAATCCTTCAGCATATCCAGCAGACACTTGTCCCCGGTGGCATCTCCCTGCACCAGAATGCCGGGTTCTTTATTTACAATCAGCAGGTGATTGTCTTCATATATAACCTGAAATCGTCTCTTAGCCATTTGATTTTTAATTACACGCCGAACACATCTATGCCGTTCGTCATGGATTGGAAGGCGTAAATTTTAATAGGATTCTTTCTCGTTCGGGAAAGATTTGCTTTTTACATCCTGAATATAGTTTGATATTGCATCGGTCATGATGCCATTCAAATCGGCATACCTGCGCAGAAACCGGGGTTTGAAAGCCTTGTTAATGCCGAGCAGATCATGCAACACCAATATCTGTCCGTCGGCGTGCGGACCCGCCCCAATACCTACCGTAGGAATGCTTATACTTTCCGAAACCTGTTTGGTAAGTGCGGAAGGGATTTTTTCCAAAACCACAGCGAAGCATCCTACTTCCTCCAGCATTTTGGCATCTTCCAGTAGCTTCTGGGCTTCGGATTCTTCCTTGGCACGTACGGTGTATGTTCCAAACTTGTAAATAGACTGAGGTGTAAGTCCCAAATGCCCCATGACGGGAACGCCGGCACTTAATATCCTGGTCACTGATTCTTTTATTTCCAGACCTCCCTCGAGTTTTACCGCATGCGCTCCGGATTCTTTCATGATCCTGATGGCCGAACGGAGCGCTTCTTCCGAGTTTCCCTGATAGGACCCGAACGGCAGGTCTACCACGACCAACGCTCGTTTTACAGCCCTCACTACCGACACGGCATGGTAGATCATCTGATCGATCGTGATGGGTAGGGTGGTTTCATGCCCAGCCATCACATTGGAGGCCGAATCGCCAACCAGTATCAGCTCTACACCGGCAGCGTCTACAATGCCGGCCATCGAATAGTCGTAAGCGGTTAGGCAGGATATTTTTTCACCACGCATTTTCATTTCCTGAATGATGTGGGTGGTAACGCGCTTGATATCAGGAGAATGTACGGACATGGTGTAATGATTAATCAGGTATTTAATAATTCGGTGCAACGGCTACTTGCAAGATAGTACCAGGTGATAGCCTATCAACGATGCAGCCAACTTTCAGGATTGAGCCGGGACGTATTTTTCCAGATCTGAAACTGCAGCTCGGATGTGCCGTCACTATCTGTGGCAACACGCCCGATATTTTCGCGCGCTTTCACTTTTTGGCCCGGTTGTACGGTTACGCCCTGCATTTTGGCATAAACAGTCATATAATTTCCGTGCTGAATGGCCACCACATTTCCCATTCCGGGCATTTCGGTCACGTCGAGAACCACTCCGTCGTAGACACTTCTCACAGGTTCGCCTGCGGTTGTCTGGATGTCCACACCCAGGTTGTCCACCATCACACCCCGTAACACCGCATGCGGTCTGGTACCAAAGTGGCTGGAAACGAATCCTTTAACGGGCCACGGCAACCGGGCCTGAGATGCTGTAAAAGACGAGGCTAGTGTAGTTTCGGCTTCGCTCATCCCGGTGGATGGTTTTTCCGGCTCTTCTTCTTTTTCTACAACGATTGCGGTCTCACCTTTTTTCTCTCTTTCAGCATTCTCGCGGGCCACTCTTTCTCTCTCAGCTTTACGTTTAGCCTCTCTTTCTTCTCTTTCTTTACGTTCGCGCTCGGCACGTTCTTTTCGCTCCCTTTCGGCAATTCTACGAATATTGGCTTCCAGGAAATCGGTTGCCCTTTTGTTTTCAGCGATCTGTTTTCTTAATTCCGATTCCTTTTGAGACAGTTCCTGAATCACGTCATTTTGTTTTACCTTGAGTACTTCAAGTTTCGAACTTTCTGTTACACGGGTATCCAAAACGGTTTTCTGCTGCGTTTTTTTGGAAGTTATGCGCTGACGTTCTGCGGTAAGCTGTCGCTGAAGTATTTCCATTTCCTTGGCTTGTCCTTGCCGGGCTTCGGTATATTGTTTCAGATATTTATATCTTAAGACAAGCTGATTGAAGGTCCCCGCTGAGAAAAGGAATACCAGTTGATTCATATAGGCATTTCTTTTGGACGCTTCGTAAATCATGTGCCCATATTCGACCTTCAGTTTGCCAAGGCTGTTGTCCAGGGCCTCTCGCTTTTTTTCAAGCACCTTTAATTCGACATCCAGCAAAGCCAGGTCATCCGAAAGTAGATCTATTTGTTTCTTTTGTTGTGTGATTTGTTGATTGAGCGCCCTTAACTGACCCAGGTTGACGTTTTTTTGAGAGGAGGTTTGTTTCAGAATGCTCTGGATCTCCCGCATCCGGCTTTGACTCTCACTCTTTTCTCTTTCCAGTTGCTCACGGGTTTTTTGCGCAAATGTGCCAATAGCCGCGCAGCAGACCAGGATCAGAGAAAGAATCAGACTTCGATAATGCAGTTTTTTAAAGGGCATATTTTATTTCTTGCGGCCAAAATAACTTGATGGACTTGCAAAGTTAAGCAGACTTGACGTTTTTGCCCTATCATGAGGGGCATAATCTGAATTTACCTTTTTCGGGTATAGCCCGACGGTACGCTAAACGGAAAGCCCGGGTTTTGACTTAATAGCTCTACTTTGCTATGCTTGATGCGCATACTGGTACTGATCTTCTTCTGATCTTTTTGCGAAAGCACGTCGAGTTTTATATTACTATCGAAGGGAAAAAGGAAAGAACTTACCTGCTTGAAATCCCCATAGTCGAGGCTGAACGTATTGTTGGCAGGCGTTTCCACTGCCAGGAGCCTAGTCAACTTTTGGTTGGATCCCGCCACATAATTATCCACATTCAACCGTCCAATGGATTGTTTCAAAACGAGAAAATCACTTTCCTGTACCACCTGGTCGCTTGTACTTTGGGGAAAAGGAAGGTTGCCTACGATAATGGACTGTAACAATGCAAAGTTGAGCTCAAAATTGTACTGCTTGCTCAGTTGAGCATAGCTGAACACGAAATAATCCTTATGGAATTTATCCATAAACACAATGGAGTCGGTGGTAATGAGGCCTCGGGCAACTTCAAACCCAACACCGGTTACAGATATCCAGATCAAGCTATCCTTTTTGATCCGGATGTTTATATTGGTATTGTCAAAGTCCTGCTTATCGCTTTGAAATGAAAACTTGGATTTTGCCGTAAGATAGTCGAAGGCTAACTCCTGAATGATGACAGGAGCCGGAACGGCGGTCTCCGTTTCAGATGAATCTGTCGTAACCGAGTCGGCCG
Source organism: Dyadobacter sp. 32 (assembly GCF_902506755.1). Lineage (GTDB taxonomy): Bacteria > Bacteroidota > Bacteroidia > Cytophagales > Spirosomataceae > Dyadobacter. Next base: position 4,564,967 of record NZ_LR735258.1, read on the forward strand.
CGTTGATGACTACCGCTGTATCTTTAACAGGAAGTGTTGTGCTTTTGGAGATGCGTTGTTTGTGGCAGGATGTGAGCCCGATCAGGATAATCAGAGGCCACACCAGAATTTTATTGCTCATGTAAGGTACCCGTTGCTATTTTTTTGTCGAGAAGTTCTGTGGTCTCGCCCATTACTTTTGCTTTTTTCCATTGCGCTACGGCATTTTCCCGTTCGCCCAGTTTGAAAAGAATATCCCCATAATGCTCAATAATTGTGCCACTCACCGCAGAGGTATCTGCCAAAGCTTTCTCAAGAACCTCCTTCGCCTTTTTATAATCCTTACGGATGTACAAAACCCAGGCATGTGTGTCCAGAAATGTGGCGTTGTTTTGATGTTGCTTCACCAGCTTTTCCGACATTTTCAAAGCAAGGTCCAGTTTCTCCTTTCTCAAGGAAAGGAAGTAACTGTAATTATTTAGTACATGGTCAAAGTCGGGGTTTTCCTTTAAAGCAAGCTCATAGCAAGCATCGGATTTAGCATTATCTCCAAGTGCATTGTAAGCATCTCCGAGCTGAGCGTATATCACCGGAACGAGCTCGGGTGTGGCCGAAACCAGTTTAAGACTTTCCTCCAATGAGGAGATTGCCTGTTTGTAATTTTTCTTAGCCAAATGGGCGGTTCCATTGGATAACCATAATCTTCCCTGATTCGGGAACAGCTCCAATGCTTTTTCGGAATGAACAAGTATGCTATCCACCTGATTGAGCTCTCCATCCAGTTGTAAAACGGCTCCCCAAACCTCGAAAGTAGCACCATCCATCTTAGCCGCACGGGCGTACATATCGCGTGCCTCGGCTTTTTTCCCGCGGCGCAACAACAGGCCAGCGTACATAAAACTGGCTCTGGGATCATTCGGATGCGTATCCACCAACTGTTTGGCCAGGCCTACGGCATCATCTACTTCGCCATCCGTTTTGAGCATGGTAAGGTAGCCCGTAAGCACCCTTATTTTCGGCTCTGCGTCGAGATTGGGATTGGCAAAAACGAGTTTAAGCTCCTGATTACATTTTTGAACATCCCCTTTTCTCCGGTAAATATCAGCCAGTAGCACATGGGCCTGTGCTTCATCGGGATTTATTTTTAAGGCCTCCTCCAAGGGTACAATGGCATCGGATATTTTGTCATTGGCTATCAGCATTTCGGCCAGGTCCACGCGGTAGCTTACCTCGCCAGGTTCTGATGCGATCAGCTTTTTTCCCTCGGCCAATGCCTTCTCAAGATCATTTTTTCTTAAATAAAGCTGTTGTTTCTGGTGGGTAATTTCTTCGGTCACACCGAGTGACTTTTCAAGCAGATCGTACGTTTGAATGGCTTTGTCAAACTGGTCGTTGAAGACGTAAACCGCAGCAAGTTCAATACCATACTGAATATTTCCGGGATTTTTGGCGAGCAGTATTTCGTAGATTTGGGCAGCTTCTACATATTTTCTACTCTTGGCATAAAGCTCGGAAAGCTGGGCGGCATAATACATGTTGGCTTTGTCCAGTTCGTAGGCCTTTTTGGAAGAAAGCAGGGCTGCGTCTTGTTTGTTGAGCTTGATCAGCGCCGTGGCCACGAGATAATATCCTGCCGCATCCTGGGGGCTCTTCTGTACAATTTGTTCAAAAATAGGAAGCGCCTTTGCTGCTTCATCCTTCATCATGAATTTCATCCCTTCTGCCACAAGCGACTCATCTTCCAGGCGAAATCCAACAGGGTCGTTGGCCACGGTCTTTTCTGCTTCTTTATCCCGGTTTTTATTCCGGCGCTGGGCATATGCGTCCTGTAAGGTTGTTGAAAGCATCAGAAGGCTTGCCAGCACCGATATTTTTATAAATCCTGTCCTCATATTTGTTTGGGCCTATCAATAATAAAGACGGACCGGAATAAGATCGTGGAAAAAGCAAAGTTATTAAATTTTCGTTGATGAATCCGGGGTAAAACATCGTCACAGAATCATAACTAACGACAAAACGGTTAAATTCTTGCCCGGTTTTCATGGTATAAGTTTGCAATGCACAACGGCACCCTTTTATTCTTCAAAGATCTGACTAAATTCTAAGTTAGAAATGCCGCTAATTATCTGTTTTTCAGCGACATAAACCCATTTTACAGCATGCGACCCATTTCAAAGACGGTTAATGAACTGAACCGCACGAATCAGAATCTACTATTGGACAACATAGACAGATCTTGCAAAACCGGGTTCACCAGCAGGGCTCAGTACCTCGGTACGAATATCAATCGTTGTGGCCGGATCGGTATTGTAGTATTCAAATCGGGCTATACCATCCTTTCCTGTTTTCAATTGCGGAGCCCAGTAAACGGTAGAACGGTAATCGGGCCGGGCGTCGTTCTGGCGTTTTGTATCATATTTTGGGGCGTAAAATTCTCTGGGTCTGTCAAATCCTGCAAGGCTGGAAGTGAACACGCCTGGGACGATCTCCTGGGAGTAATCATAGTTGGCATTCCCCCTTTTAGTCAATACCGAAATAACTCCATTTCCGCCCCTGCCGCCATAGATGGCAGCGGAACCTCCTTTCAATACGTCAATGCTTTCCACATCAAACACACTCAGGTTCAATATCATATCCTTATCTACCGGCATCCCGTCCATTACAAACAAGGGTTCACCTCCGTTTCTGATGGAGACCGAAGCATTCATCCCTGAGCCTGTTACGCGAACCCCTGCCACCCTTCCACCCAATATATCCAGCACGGACATCGCCCCACCAGCCAGCTGGGGTGTAATTTTGATCGATGCGTCGGCATGCGAGTATAGCTTCCGGCTGTCCCGTTCCACTTCTCTTTTTCCTTTTATCGTAACGGCCTGCAGCAGCTTTTCACGGCTAAGCCTGATCTTCCGTTCAATTTCCTGATATTCTTCCGCTCTTTTCAATGAAGCACTCAGCAGTTCACTTTCTACGGTCACAGGGTAAAACGGAACCTGCACCGGAAGGGCTTTGGGGGCTTGAAAAGGAAATAAATTGAACGTCAGGCTTTCGGTGTTTTTTTTGTTCATTCCCTGCAAACGAACATTCAGGGAATCGTCAAAAGCCAGGTTGTCCAATCTGAATATTCCGGATTCATCTGTCTCCGCCGTCATGAAAGTTTTCAGGCTGTCGTTGGTCAAAAAAACGGAAAGCATTGTTTTGTCAGCGATTTTCCTGTTGCCGCGTTTCACTTCTCCTGCCAGTGTAAAGCCCTGCTCAATAAAATGTTTGGGAGCCGCTATGGAATCTGCCATAACGTCCTGCCAGCGAAACCTGCGCCAGCCCTGTGTCATCATCAGATAATCCAGGTGAATCTTTCGTTCAGTATTGGCGGGATCGAAATAGTAGGAGGGCTGCTCCACCAAACCTTTCAGATCAGAGGAAAGAAGCAGGTAGGATACAATGCTCATATCGTTGGGCTGCTGGGCAATCTGGCCGGCATCTGTAACCGAAACGGAAAGATTTGCTTCAACAGGTTTTCCGACCGAATCCGTCACCATGATTTCCACGGTCGTCTTTTCCCTTGGTCTGTAAGCGGTTTTTGACGGAGTGACCTTAACCTTAAGACTTCTGTTGTGATCTATAAAAACCAGTCTTTCAGCCACCGGCTTATTTTGATCATCAAACAGGGTGAGATGCGTAATGCCATCGGGAAGATCCACTGTTGGAATCGCCATCATCAGTCCTTTCGCTGTCAGCTTCCCTTTACCCGCAAATGCAATAATTCCTCTGGAGTGGCCCACAATGTGTACCGATTTTTCCGAAACATGCTGGTCTTTGTTATAAACAACGACCCTCATTTTGGAAGGGCTCGAAATATTGTCAACGATCAGAATAAATCCCGATTCCTGTACCACGGGAAACGGCACGTTCTTATAGTCAGCACCTTCGGTCTTTACAAGGACATGGTATTTTTCTCCTGGCTTGGGTGTAAATGGAAACCGTCCCATGCCTAGGTGTTCGCTTTTGAAAGCGCTTACGGTATCGTTGTCCTGGTTGAACACAAAACCTTTTACCTGAACACCCCTGCCGGTCTCATCGATAGCCTTGAATGCAATCCGCGTATTTAACCCTTCCACCAGTTGTCCGCTTTCGGGGAAAAAAGTTATTTCTGTGTTATTCGATGGATTCACCGAGGAATTTTCCACATTATCAAACAGATAGAATGCCCTATGAAACATGTATTCTTCGGAGAAATTACGCATCCAATTGGTGTAAGCACGGATGGTGTAGGCTCCTTTGGGAATGCTATCTGCCAGTGTAAAACTTCCGTGGCCAAGTCCTCCGTTGAGTGGAACACGTCTGATGCCCACATTTTTACCGGTTTTTTGATGGATCAGATCCACGTATAAAACCGTGCTGGCACTATCAGCGCTATGAATGGCCCCTTCTACCAGATATGCTTTGAACCATAAGGTGTCACCCGTGGCGTAGTAGGGCTTGTCCATGTGCAGGTAGACCTTTTCAGGCGGAAATTTGCTTCGGTAGCTACTCAGTTTTTCAGATACAAATGGCGTGAAATCCTGTGCACCGGATGTGACAGAAAGCATCATCAGCAGGAGCAATACCGGGGTGTGTGTTCTAAGTGCTTTGCAGGACAGCATAGTTACAATTTGAAACTGACATCATGCAATTTATTAATTTTATCAGAAAACGGAATTACGGTTACATATCCCGGCGATGGTAAATTTTACCGAATGGACCCCAAGAAAGCACTCGGGCCTGGATTCTCTTGTATTTTTGTAGTCGGTGCTTAAAAATATTGGCCATTCAGGTGATATTCTTTATGCTCTTCGTAATTTCGACCGTAATGCAGGCCGCCTCACAACGAATATTTTTCTGGCTGCGGGATGATACCAGATAACCATGAGATCAAATTTTAAGGAAGCGCCATACCCACAGTTTTCACTGCTCCAACCGGTTTTTCTGGTCATTCCGATTCTTCTTCATTTCTTCATATTGTTTTACTTTTCGACCAATATTCCCTGGATCGATGATTTTTACTGGTATTTCGAATTTTTCAGGAAACTGGATATTGTATCCGACACCCAGGCAGCTTTTAAAACCATCATTACACCGTACAATAACCACTGGCACATTCTTCAACGGCTCCTTTTTGTTTCGGTCATAGGTTTATTTGGATCGCTCAACATGGAGTGGATCGTTATCCTGGGCAATGTATTGTTCGTCGTTCTTTTTTACTTTTTATTTTTAAAAGAAAAGTCTAACCGGCATCCATTATCCATGGGATCTGTTGCGGCAGCCTGGCTCTATTTTCAACCGGTTTCGCATTATAATTTCTTCGAGTGCGCATTTTTTAACCTGCCTGTACTATTACTTTCTTTCTTGTCGATCCGTGCCTTTTCTGCCAAAAAGCGTAGTGGCTTTTTCTGGGGCCTGCTGGCTACTTTTTCAAATGGAAACGGATTGCTGGTATGGCCAGTGGGCGTGTTGATGGCACTCTGGCACCGGGATTGGAAAAAGGCCCTGCAATACGCGCTCGCCTTTATCGGGTTCGCTGTGCTTTACGTTTTTCTTTCAAAAGGCGCCAATGCCCCGGGTAAGTTTAGCATAGAGCCCCTTTGGGAGGTGATACTCTATTTTATTCAAATGTGCGGGAGCTTTGCCAATGGTGTTGAGCACCTTACACCCTGGATTCAAACGATTGGAGGCATTATGCTGATAGCGAGTATTTTGCTCATCACGCCGAAGGCACTACGGGTGAATGAAGCGCTTTATTTTTTCATGCTTTTCCTGGTGATGAGCATGGGAATCATTGCCTTGACACGGAAAGAAGTAACAGGGTTTTCGGCCCAGATCGTGAATCATTATCTGATGTTTCCTCAATTGTTGCTGGGCTGTTTGATTTATTTTCTGATTGAGAATACCAATTTGCGAGCTGGTTTAAAGATGACATTGCTTGTAGGTTCCATCTTAGTGTCTACGGCTAATTACGTGATTAAACTGCCTGATCTGAATGGGCATGACGCCTTAAAAACAGCAAATTTGCTGAACTATGAAAGCCAGAAAAAATGGCGTTTGCACCCGCCGATTCAGGGACAAAAAGAGTACAACATGGTCAATGAGGTGACAAAGTTTGTCGTCAGCAAAGGATACTATTCCATGCCTCTGCCTGTCAAACATTTTCTTAGCGACACATGCACCTTCAAAACGAATCCGGATGGTTCGATTCTTGTGACCGCAGCATTTGAAAAACGAATACTGAACAAAACGATCTTTATGGAATTGACCGATCGTTCAAATAACAAAACCTACTTGCCGGTAGATCGTTATACCAGTGGATTTGCAGACTGGTTCAGGCTGAAAAAAAACAGGCGGATCGACATCACCTTGTATATCAACCTTCTGAATGAGCCCATCGCTGCTGAAAATATCGTGTCATGCCGGCTGTTAACGGTCCGATGATGACCGGTTCATACGCCGCACCAGGAGATACAACGGATAACTTATTATCAAAAATAGCAATGCGTACTGGCTGCTGGGTAAATCCTGAATCACTGCGATGACGAGGAAAGCCAGCGAAACGATCAGCATGACAACAGGCAGTACCGGATAAGCCGGAACTTTCCATGGGCGGGGAAGAAGGGGTTCATTTTTTCGCAAAGCCAGCAGTGATGCAAAGCCCGAAGCATAGCCCAGGACGAAGAAAAAGGTAGCGATGTCTGACAATTTTTCACATGCCTCCTTTCCCACAAGGATCAGGGCAATGGCCACAACGGCCGTTACCGGCATGGCCAGCGCCGGCGTGCCTCCGCTGTTGACCCTTGTCCCGCCTTTCAGAAACAGTCCGTCGCGACTCATGGAGTACAATACCCTGGGATTGAAAAGAAGCTGTGCGTTCACAATACCCAGAATGGAAATCATCAAAAACACGGTGACAATCTTGCCCGAACCTTCCCCAAAAATCAGCCTGATGGCGTCGGCGGCTGCCAGTTTCGACTGGGCCAGGTCGTTCATTGGCATAATGTACAGAATGGCCAGGTTACAAAGCAGATAAATGGCGATGATGAGCAGAACGCCTCCAATCATGGATTTGGGGAGGTTTTTGGAGGGATCTTTGTCTTCTTCGGTAAAATAGGCCGCCGTATGCCAGCCATCGTATGTATAGAAAATGGCCTGTAAGGAGAAAACCACCGGTGCGATCCAGCTTCCGGTTTGTATAATCCGGCTGGTGGTGAGCTGCATTTGTTCGGGTGTAATTTCCCGTCCATATGCATAGCAAATGATTACAAATGCCAGCAGCCCAACACCCTTAAGTACGCTCATGACATTCTGGAAGGTACTGGCCAGCGCCAGGCCAAGCCAGTGAATGGCCGAGAGTATCAGCAAAATTGAGGCGGCCACATAGGGTTCGTACCCCCCCAGGGAGGGCAATAGCAAAGCCAGATATTCGCTCATGGTATATACGCCGAAACCCAGCGCCGAACAGGTTCCCAGCCAACTGTTGATGCCTACTACAAAACCCGCATAATTACCAAATGCCCGCTGTGCATACACGTACCAGGCACCTGCTTTGGGTACAGAGGTGCCCAGCTCTATCGTGCACAACGTTCCTAAAAAAGCATACAAGCTTACCAAAACCCAAAGCGTCATAATGAGCCATGGCTCTCCAAGCTGAGACGCAATAGGCCCTGGTTTTCTGAGGATGCCGGTTCCGATGGTACCGCCAATTGTAACAGCGATGCCGAAGCCAACGCCCAGAATTTTAAAGAGTTCAGTTTTAGGAGATGATGCCTGCATGGTGGGAGTGCGAATATTGCCTTCCGAAAATAGGCAAAGTTTTTCTCTTTCTAACGCCTATATTCGCAGGTCTTTCGTATTGGATTCTTCAAGCAAAAAGTGATGGTGACATTTGCGTTCAAAAAGTCGTGGCCAGTTCATGTTATGGGTTGGGTACTGTTTTTGCTTCTTCCATTGACGATTGTGTCCAGAGAGCCGAACCAGAATGTGATCTCAAAAGTGCTCACCTCCGGTTACTTTTGGCGGTTTTGTTTGATTTATGTCGTTGTTTTTTACGCCAATACGCTCTTGTTCATTCCTAAACTTTTCCTAAACCAACGGTATCTGCTTTTTACGGCAACATTCATTACAGGGTTGTTGCTGATGTTTTATTTACAGCCCTTTGAAAAGCTGGTTTTTGAAAAGTTTCACAGGGCAGGGAATCAAGGTTTTCAGGATGAAGGTCGAATGCCGGGAGGCCCTCCTGCCCATTCAGAACTGGAAAGGGAACCACCACCCATGCGCGGCCGTAATAGAACCCCTGCGGTCGATTTTGTCAGTCTGGTTTTGTTTATAACCGTGTGGGTAATTGCCCTCGCGACTAAAATATCGGAACAATGGCGGCTTACAGAAAAGAAAGTGATTCTTTCCGAGGCTGATAAAGCACAGGCTGAATTATCGTTTTTCAAAGCACAGATCAACCCGCATTTCCTGTTCAATACTCTGAACAACATTTATGCACTCGCAGTGAGTCAAAGTGAGCATACGGCACCCAGTATTATGAAACTTTCCAGAATGATGCGGTACATCACCGACGAAGCTACAGAGGATTTTGTCCCGCTGGAAGATGAGATCATTTGTCTGGAAAACTACATTGATCTGCAAAGGCTACGGCTGAATGCAAAAACAAAGGTGGAGTTCAACTGTGAGGGAGAGGTCAGGAATATTACAATTGCTCCGCTGATCCTGATGACTTTCGTGGAAAACGCGTTTAAGTACGGGGTCAGTAATCGTTTCGAAAACCGGATAGAAATAAGGTTGAATATAACGGATGGAAGGATATTATTTTCCTGCAAAAATCAAATTTTTGAAACGGATCTTGAAACAGAATCAACGGGAATAGGGATCTCAAATACCCGCAAACGGCTGGATTTTTTGTATGCAAATCGGTATAAGCTGGAAATAACGAATGATAAAAAGCAATATGCTGTTCAACTGGAACTCCGTCCGGAAGTCATTTAGATCAGGACAAGATGATGCACATCCATCGACTTATTTTGTATCAATTATCAACATGAAATAATGGGCTAAAACACTTTGCTATAACCCGACAGCCACTTATGAAATGTATTGCCATTGACGATGAGCCACTTGCGCTGGAACTTTTGAGAAAGTATATCCAGGCTTTCCCGGCGCTTGAATTGGTCAAGACCTTCGATGATGCCGTGGAAGGGTCCGAATATCTTAAGGCATATCCTGTTGATCTGTTATTTGTGGATATCAACATGCCGCATCTGACCGGGCTGAACCTGGTAGCCGGACTGGAAAATAGGCCCATGATCATTTTTACAACCGCCTACAAAAAATTTGCGCACGAGGGATTCGAATTACAAGCATTGGATTACCTGCTGAAACCCATCACGATGGAACGTTTCGAAAGATCAGTTAAAAAAGCGGTGGAGCAGTTTGAATATAGAAATACACAACCGGAAAAGGTGCCGGAAAGCATCATTGTAAGGTCGGAGTACAAGATGGTAAAAATAGAACTCGCTGATATAGCATATATTGAGGCAATGGTTGATTACATCAAAATTCATCTGGCCGGTCAGGTACATCCTGTTTTGACCCTCATGACCTTAAAGGGTATGTTGGAAATGCTTCCTCCAGGTCGGTTCAGCCGTATTCACCGCAGTTATGTAATCCCGAACGCGGGTGTCAAATCCATACTGAACAAAAAGGTTACCCTGAGCTCAGGCAAGCAACTGCCTGTCAGCGAGAGCTATCTGGATTTTATAGAAAAATGGAAAAATAACGTGAGCTGATACAGGTTTGCGGGCGTTCGCCGACAGAAACGCTCCATTCACCGACACACCAATTGCGGCCTGCAACAAAAACTGTCCAAAGTGCGATTTGGTTAAAAAACACTTTGAACTGTTAATCAAATGGAACGTAAGGAATTTTTAAGAAGGGGCTTTTCCGCCCTCGGAATGGCCGCCATGGCACCTATGCTGGGCTGTTCGAAGGGTAGCGTTGATCCCGTTGATGCAGCGGAAACAACCGGATCCTCTGGGGGCACTACCGGCACCTGTACCATTACCGCAACGGAAACCGCGGGCCCTTTCCCGACAATCACCCCAGGCAGCCTGGTATTGAACGACATTACTTCGGACAGAAAAGGGAATAAACTGACGATCAAAATTACCATTCAGAACAAGAATAGCAGTTGTGCGCCTGTGGCCGGGGCACTGGTGGATATCTGGCATTGTGATGCCTCCGGCTACTATTCCGAATATGGAGGTACAGGCATGCAATCCGTTAATTTTCAAAACGTTCACTTCCTGAGAGGCAGGCAAACCACGGATGGGAACGGGCTGGTCACTTTTACAAGTATCTACCCGGGCTGGTATTCGGGCAGAGCCCCGCACATTCATGTCCACATCTATAATGCCAGCGGCAAATCGCTTTTGGTAACCCAGATCGCTTTTCCCGAGGCCACGAGTGCCTTGGTGTATGCGCAGGGGGTATATGCCAGTCACGGACAGGCAGATACCAAAAATGCGAATGACAATGTGTTCGGTGATGGTGTAGCCACCGAATTGGCCACAGTTACCGGTACAGTGGCCACCTCCTTCGAACTGACGCATACAATTGTGGTAAGTGCTTAAAAGCAGTTAGCGGCTGTCAGCTTCATGGAGCGGACGAGAAAGGTATTTCTCAGTAACGAACTCAAACTCTTTTTATCTATTTAAGGTAACAGTGAGAGCTATCCAGGTGGCAAAAGCTCACTGCTAATCACTCACAGCTATGCAACGCATCATTCGCCTTTGTTACCGCAAAATCATCGATAGTCACTCCCTGAATGCCTGGGAGCGGGCGGTTTTTGATTCAACTCATCTGGAATTTTACATGCAAGCCCAGCGGCTGGATCCTGACGGTACGTTTACGACTTTTCAGGAAATCACAGAAAATATCCCTAATGCCGGTCAGCTGCATTATCTGACCAGTACGGCTGCCATTGGCTACATCCGGCAATTGAAGGATACCATGCCTGATATTGCCAATGCCTCCGGAATGCTTTGTCTTCCTTTTAAAGAATTCAAATTTGAAATTGTGCAGTCGCATACCGAAGACAAGGCTCAGCACCAGATCGCGATCTGGTTTTACAGTGAGCCGGTTATATGGATTGATACTTTAGGAAATCAGTTGTTGATTTCCTATCAGTCCGAAGTCCTTCGTAGTGGTGTGGCGGTGGAGACCGATTTGATCACGCTGGTGCCATTGCTAAGCATTTCACATTTCACACTTTTGGACTCAAATCTTTAAAATAGGATGTTCACGCAAACAGAAGCACGAATTTACCTTAACGGGCAGCGAGGGAGCACAACGTCCGAAGGTTTTCGTAGTTGGCTAACTTTTGACGGCCAGCAGGAAGGGAGGGAGCCGTTTGGCAGACTGGAAACTTTTAATGAGGAGAGACTTGATGCAGGACGAACGTTGGCGATCAAAACCCTAAGGCCGACGGAGATCATTCTGTTGCCGGTTGTGGGTGGACTCGAGTTGAGGGACCGTTTCGGTGATTCGACCTTTGTAAGCCCGGGAGAGTCTTTCGACTTTCTCGCCTTTCCTGAAAGTGCATTTACGATCATAAACCCCTACTCGGCCGAATCGATCAGGTATCTCCGGATCCATCTAAGCCCGGAGGTTTCGTCAGATGTTTTTGAAAACAACGTTCTACCGATCACCGAGTTCTCGCTTGCCATCAAAAATGTGCTGGTACCGGCGTTCACCAGTACAGGACAAAAGGTGTACGGCTGTCTTGGGCAATTCGATGGCAGGGAGGAGGCCTGGCTCACCAGGCGAAATCCGGAAAGTGGTTTTTTTGTTTTCGTGATTGAAGGAGCCTATGAGGTACAGAACCGGTTGTTGGAAAAAGGAGACGCTCTCTCGTTGATGCATGTGGAAACCCTGGAGCTGGAAGCACTTTCGAATGGGGCGATTATTTTGGTAATGGAGGTGATACTTCATCGTGCCCGTACTTGTCTGTAAAATCAAAAAGGGAAATTAATGGAATTTCTGGAAAGCCTAGCTCATGTGGAACGTTAAAACGGCCATCATTGCTCACCAAAATGGCGCCAGCCACAAAGGCGGAGTCACAGAACTTATTATCATCAGGGTCGCCACTTATCAAAGCCAAATCGAAATATGTTTCGTATTTTTCAACATAAGGATGAACTGTTAGAAAACTAAGGAGGTTTTCTGCTACCTCCAGACTTGTTTTCAATTCCAAAATTTCTCGGTACTCCAATAATATAGAGTTCGCAACGCAAAAGAGCGTTTCGAAATGGACTTGCGTTGTGGAACCCAATTGAGAGAATGGATTTCTCAATCGCATGTTATTTGACTCTGAACCAGATGATACACTTACCGGAATTTGCTCACCGTTTTGTCATAATAAAGTATGCTTTCCGCGATCTCTTTCATATTGTCTTCCGGCTTACTTTCATATTCAATAGACAGAAATCCATTGAATTTTTGTCGGTGTAATTCTTCCAGCATGCCCTTTACATCGGCCACACCCGTGCCCCATACAACTTCTGTTGCCTCCTTTCCCTTTTCTGACTCATCCTTAAAGTGTAGTTCCTGAATCCGGCCATCGAGTTTTTTCAAACTTTCCACAGGATCGAGACCGGAGCGAACCCAGTGCCCGACGTCTGCACAGGCGCCCACACGGGTACTCAATCCCGAAATCGCAGCCAGAAGCGTGTCCGGATTCCAGTAATGTGATGGAGCCGGATGGTTATGAATGGCTACATTGATTTTGAATTCATCACAAAGCGCCGATACTAATTTCAGTTGATCAGGATGTGGTTCAGATACGATATTCTCAATACCCATCGCTTTGGCAAATTCAAACAATTGACGCCACTCCTCATCTGTTTTGGGCGTTATCACACCAAAATCAATCAATTTGACGCCCTGCTCATTGAGGTATTTCAAAACTTTCTGTTGCTTTTCACCATCCATGTCAAAGGTCATATTCCCTTCTATGCCTCCTCCGATCAATTGCCCGGGATAACCACCTATGTATTTGATGCCCAGCTCCTTCGTTTTGGCAACGGCTTCAAAAAAAGTGAATTTCCGAAAGGTATAGGCAATCATAGCCAACTTCCATTTGACGGAACCGGCAGCCGTATCCGCAACGGCGGTCTGTGACTGATCATCCGATTTGGAACCCGAAGAGCAGGAGATCAGGGCATAAACCAGTATTAAACTGCATATCCATGTCAATGATTTTGTATTCATATTCTGAAAAGGGTTGGTAGCTGGTTGAGACCGTAATTTCTTAATAAAGCCATGGTTTCCCGTTTTCTATTCAGACGGCACAATTTAATAGGCTTCACAGGCCATTCATACGGTCATGTGACCCGCGAGGCAGATTGGTCATTTGGAATTTAGATTCCGGGGAACAACACGAAATTTGAGCACCTGCGAAACAACAATTCATACCGACTTCATGATTTGAGCCAAATCGCGGGAATGGATTTCCTTGCTGAGTCGTTATCTTCGTAGTGAAACCAATGCCCAAACGCCATGATTTACCTCGACAACAACGCCACAACCCGCATCGATCCTCGTGTGCTGGAAACGATGATGCCCTATCTGACGGACAACTTCGCCAATGCGGCATCGACACATGCTTTTGGATTGGGGGCAAATGATGCGGTAAAACTGGCCAGGCAGCAGGTTGCAGCGCTGATCGGTGCTGAAATGCATGAGGTTGTGTTTACATCCGGTGCTACGGAAGCAATCAACCTGGCAATTAAAGGTGTAGCAGAAAACTACCAAAATAAAGGGAAACACATCATCACGGTACAGACGGAACACACTGCCGTTCTGGACGTTTGCCAGTATCTTGAAAACAAAGGTTTTGAGATAACCTATCTTCCGGTACAGTCTGACGGTTTACTGGATCTGGAAGTGTTGAAATCTGCGTTGCGGCCTGATACCGTTCTGGTGTCTGTGATGCTGGTCAATAACGAAACAGGGGTGATCCAACCGATCCGGGAAATTGCGGCGCTCACTCATGAAGCCGGAGCACTTTTTATGACCGACGGCACCCAGGCTATCGGAAAACTGCAGGTAGATGTGGATGATCTGGGTATTGACCTCATGCCCTTATCTGCACATAAATTCTATGGCCCAAAAGGCGTGGGCGCGTTGTTTATCCGTCAGCGACGGCCGTGGCGCGTCAAGCTGGAAGCACTTTTGCATGGTGGAGGCCACGAAGGCGGCAAACGCTCCGGAACGCTGAACGTAGCAGGAATTGCAGGCCTGGGCAAAGCGGCCGAACTGGCTCAAAAAGAAATGAAGCTTGATGCCCAACGTGTAGGCGCCATACGCGACTCCCTGGAAAAAGAACTCCTGAAAATAGAAGGAACCCGCATCAACGGAAATCCCGAAAGCCGCCTGTACAACGTAACCAACATCCTTTTCGAATGCTGCGATTCCGACGCACTCATCATGGGCCTCCACGACATCGCCATCTCCAACGGCTCCGCCTGTACCTCCGCATCCATCGAACCTTCCCACGTGCTCATCGCACACGGACTATCAGAAACAGAGGCTTTTTCTTGTTTGCGGTTTAGTTTGGGGCGGTTTAATTCGGTTGAGGAAGTTGTAGCGGTGGTGGGGAAGGTGAGGTTGGTGGTGGAGGGGTTGAGGGCGATGGTGGGGTGAGTGGGAAGCTTGGAAAAAGCTAAACTTTTCTTTTTTGCTTTAATTATTATAGATTACAGGTCAATTGGTGTATATCCAACCAAAGTTAGTACCCTCTATAATATGGATCTGGAATTCCTATTTAAAACACTTTTTACTGCGAAAACAGAAACAGAGGTTGACGAGTTTATTAAATCGCAACCCGACGTTTTTATCCATGGTAACTGGTATCCGCTTGGAGCCATTGCTAGTAATTATGGTGTCGTAGAGAACCAGCAATCCAATCCCATTGCCGCCTTGATTGAGAAGATCACGAATTCAATTGATGCAATTCTTACAAAACGATGCTGGGAACTAGGTATTGATCCTAAGTCAAGCTCTGCCCCAAGAACCATGGAAGCAGCTGTCGAAGCTTTTTTCCCCGACGCTACAAATTGGGATTTGGCAGCACCTCGTCGAAAACAAGCAGAATCCCTTCAGATCATAGCGGACGGGCCTCGTAGAGATACATCTTTAATTATCTATGATGACGGCGAAGGACAGCATCCGGAAAATTTTGAAGACACTTTTTTATCTCTTCTGAGAGGCAATAAAAATGAAATCCATTTTGTACAGGGAAAATACAATATGGGTGGCAGTGGTTCTATCGTTTTTTGTGGTAAAAAAAGATTTCAACTTATTGCTTCTAAACGGTTTGATAAATCCGGCAATTTTGGCTTTACGCTAGTAAGAGAACATCCACTGTCAGACGAGGAAAAGATTACCAAGAAAAACACTTGGTATGAATTTCTAAAATTAGACAATGTTATTCCTTCGTTTCCAATAGATCAGCTTCACCTTGGTTTGAGCAACAGACTTTTTGAGACCGGAACTGTTATCAAATTATTCTCCTATGATCTACCCTCTGGTGTTCGATCTGTTATTTCCCGTGATTTAAATCAAAGCATCAACGAATACCTTTTTAAGCCCGCATTACCGATTCTGACTGTCGATACAAAAGAACGTTATTCGGAAGACAGAGGGTTGGTAAGGGCACTTTTTGGCCTCAAAAGAAGATTAGAGCAAGACGAAAATAAATATGTGCAAGAGTCATTCTCAGAGACTTATCAAGACGATTTATTTGGGAAGAAAGGTGCTGCCAAAATCAGCTGTTATGTTTTTAACAATAAAATTCAAGATAAATCGGTAAAGGAGACAAAAGATAGTATCGGCAACGAGTTTTTCAAAAATAACATGGCTGTGCTTTTTTCAGTGAACGGGCAGGTTCAGGGACATTACACTTCTGAGTTTATAACACGTTCCCTGAAAATGAACCTCTTGAAAAACCACTTGCTTATTCACGTAGATTGTACCTCCATGGATATTGATTTTCGTAAGGAGTTATTCATGGCTTCGAGAGATCGACTAAAAGATGGCAACGAAACACGGGAATTGCGGGATTTTCTAGCCAAAAAGCTAGGATCCAAGGAGGGCAGGTTGTTTGAGATTGACAAAAAAAAGAAGGATAGTCTTTCCGTTGAAGAATCTGACACGAAAGATCTCATTAAATCCTTCACCAAGAATTTACCTTTAAATAGTGACCTTTTGAAGCTATTAGGACAAACGTTCAAACTTGATAATAAAGACGAAAATAAAAAAGTGAATCCACCGAAACCCGGTTCCAAGGATCAAATCAAAACCCGGGAGCCATTTAAACCTGAAAGATTCCCAACATTTTTCAGCGTGAAACTTCCGGAAAAAGATGGGATAAAAGCGATACAACTACCGCAAGGTTCGGAAAAAACGATTCGTTTTGATACGGATGTCGAGAATAGTTATTTTGACAGACTTGATGAGCCAGGAGAGATTCGTGTTGCTTTGATTTCTTATGCATCCAATGAAACGGATGGAGGAACAGAAAAGGGTAACAGGACGGAGATTCAGGAGGTTATGAATGTACATACGTCAAGTCCGCGTGATGGAACAATTCGTCTGGGCCTTAATCCTAAAACGAATACGAAAGTAGGGGATGAGATTCAGATAAAAGTAACTTTAACTGGCCCGGGAAAAGAATTTGAAGAGTTGTTCTGGGCGAAAATTACTGATCCTGAAAAACCGAAAGAAGATGCCCTGAAACCCAAACCGGAGGAGGAACTAATGGGACTCCCGGAATTGGTTTTACTTTACAAAGAGCAGAGGGATGAAAAAAGTATTACCTGGGAGAAGTTTCAGGAAAGCATTGGCGAAGAAATGAATATTAAGCGAGTTATGTTCCCTCAGGCTGCGGGAGACGCTTTGGAAAAAGTTTACATTAACATGGACAGCGCTGTCCTAAAATCATTTCTATCAAAATACAGAAACCCAACTGTCGAACAAATCCAGGTTGCCGAACGCAAATATTACTCATCAGTGTTCTTTCATACCTTGTTTCTTTATACTATTACGAAGAATAGAGGTTATCAATTTGAAAAATTTACAGAAGGCGGAGACGGCAAAACGGAATCAATCGACGTTGGAACGTACCTCATGGACGTTTTCGATAACTATTATACCTCGTTTGTTTTGAATTTTGGTGGGATGGAGGAGATTATGCAGGGAGTTGGGTAATGCTGGTAATGATTGTTACCCAGCAAGCAGTTCAAATTTTTCTTCGAAATAATCTAAGTTCTCTCTTCTATTTTTTTTGTACTGCAACATTTTAAATATTAAGTCAAATAAATCTCTTCTATTTAAAATGAAATCAGAAGGTAACAGTTGCCCAATTGGCACATTGCCATTAAAAACGAACCAAATTAACTTACCAAGCTGGAACACGTCCGAAAGCTTATCAATTACACAGTCATGTACTTTATCAAATGGTGTTCGCTCGCATAGAACTTTATTCATGACTTCAGGCGATAACCATCCATAGGGGCCAATCTTTTCATTTTTATCATCAACCATTGGATTTTGTTTCCAATATGTGCTTAGCCCCAGATCTCCGACTTTCCATACACCGTCAATAAAGAAAATATTATCTGGCTTAATATCACGATGGTAGATATCCATTGAATGAAGTTGATTTATGCCTTTTATAATATCATAACACAAAAGTATTTTTTGGTTAGTCGCCAACTTGCTCTGAGTCAAAAAACTAGTTAGGTCACATTCTCCCTTTTCCATCACGTAATACATAAATTGGTCTGTACCAATACTATATATATCGTCGAAGATAATTTTGATCACATTTTCGAAATCTCTATTTTGAGCCATACGAAGCGCATCAATTTCATTTTGAAACCGAGTGTTACTTTTGATATTATCGCTAGTTCTTGGAAACTTGGAGAATTTGATTGCGTACGGAGTAACACCATCTGGATCAAGTAGCTTAAAAACACAAGAATTTCCGCCCTTGGACCGGGCATATTTTACATTCAATCTATCGATTTGATAGAAACCATTGTCATACTCTAAAATATTCTGTTTTGGATTGTTTGACAACGAAATCAAACCATTTTCATATCTCATTCTATGAAATTTTAAACTGAGTATTAATGAGGGATGGGTCTAGCGTGTAATAAGTGCCAGAATGGATTAGTGCCTCTTGTGAAATCTTATAATATTTTGATAGTGCTTTCTGTATCTTATTTGGTCTTTCTGTTTTGTTTAATAAAAGTTCATTGTAAAACTGCATACGAGCTTCACGGGCTGTCTTTGAATTAGATTGAGATACGCAGTTAAATGCATAATACTGCAATTCTGGTGATTTTTCGTTCGATGGGCTAATATCATATTGTATTTTTCTAAGGAGATCAAAGAAAACCTTATACTCCAAAATTGAAATTTCCAGGTTATCTCCTAAAAACTTAAATAAGGTATAAAAATCGTTACGCTGAACGTACCTCGATCGCTCAATATTTAGTTCACTATTTACTTGTAAAAGAATATCTAATATCAAATTAAACTTTGTTTTTAATTTTAATATTTCCCCGCTTTCTAGCTGAGCATTGTATAATTTTTCAACGTCATTTTTTTTATCTCCTATACCGTAATATAATAATGCTACCAATTCCTCTACGAAATCCCTGTCTATCATCCTATCACTTTGCTTCTCGCTAAAAATACCCAAAGTATTAAAATTTTCGCTAGAAGCCAGCTCTTCTACCAAAGTTAAAACTGACGAACTAAAGTATTTAGCCTTGGTAATTTCTGGTTTGTTGAGTTTCATGCCGGTGTTATTAACCATGACATAAAATTCTCTCATTTCTTCCTCGGTAACGGAACGATCAATGATGACAACAGGAATCTCATATTTTAAAAATACACTGTCGGCTGTCAATATAAATTTGTTCTTCGCAAGATCAGATATCTCGCCGTTTACAAAGGCTAGTATAGCTCGAATTCTTTGCTGCCCATCTGCAACATCAAATCCGGTATCATTTTTTTCATGAAGAAAAAATGTTGGAATGGGCATTCCATTTTGAATTGAGGAAATTAAAATCTTCTGCGATTTCTCAGTCCAGATATTATTTCTTTGATATGGAGGATTAAGATTCAACCTCTTTCCTTTATGGACTTGGAGAATTTTCTTAATAGTCCAGGCTTCGATTTTGAATTTCATAGTAGATCAAATAAAACAAGCGGCACAACCTTCGCCCTCTGCCTCTTCCAAAATATCAATCAGGAAGGGCGAAGTGGCTTTTTGTGCGATACGATTGGTGCGTTTAATGTATTCTTCTTTTATAGCTGTTATTCTTTCAGGACGACTCAATTCTTCCAGAGTCTCTTCCTGGTTCCAGGAATAGCCATCTTTTTCGTAGGCAAGCGCCTTGGCGAAGATCTCTGGATTTTGCTCGTAAAGCCATACCCACTCAATCTTTTGTTGATAAAAACAAAAATAGCATCCTGAGCGGCTGCGTGAATATTGGCTTTTGAGATCTTTAACTGTGAAATCTATTTTTTGATAGTAACCTGGTACCCCAACTCCACTATCCTGCAAGAGTTGAAAAATATCATCGCGAACCAATACTTCGTCATTGAGAACCAACGGAAATTCTTGTTCTGTGGCTAGCGGATATACGGTGCTCTTCAAAAAAGCAAAAACAAGCTGATTAAATAGAATTGTATTTGTTTCAAGTAACAAGTCAAGCTTTTGAGAACGTGTGAATGTATAAGAAATTTCCTGGTTCAAAATATCTTCAAAACGCTCCGTAGATTTACCATAAGGAAGCTGTGCAAAGAAAATACTTAACTGTTGCCTGTTAGAATTAGCCAGCAATTTGGTAATCACATCTTCACTCCAGATATTTTTGCGAAAGGGAAAAATAGATTGGATGTTTGACTTTTTTGAAATATAGCCCTCCCTGTCTTCATCTCCGCGTATACCTACATACGAGACAACGGGATCATCTCCGACAAACTTTTCAAAAGGTTCAAGCTTCAATTTTTTTGTACACCACCTTGATCCCGAAGAAGGTAAAAATCCACCATACATTTCAAGGAAATGGTCAAAAGGATCCAGGTTACTATCTTGTGCAGCCCTTAGACGCAAGATGGATTTTCCTAAGTAAACTTCCAGATTTTCAATGAGTTGATAAGTATCATCTAGCTCCTTCCCGGTATCACAGGTATAATATTCTATATCCAGATGGGGATAATTGTCCTTCATGTAAATAGCCAAGGCAGCACTATCCTTCCCACCCGAAATACCCAAAACGTGCCTTACCTTTTTGCTCATTTTTTCAAAAGTTCATTTAATAAATTAACCAAAGCAGCTATGCTTATCGAATCGTCAGCTGAAAGCTTAGCTCTGACACTCTTCTCAATAGACAAAATATCGGCCGTTTTGGTTTTTGGCAACCTAACCAACTTTTTCTGAAGTCCGTCCACGAAAGTATTTATTTCGAGACTTACAGCGTTTTCGTATTCCTGGTCAATCTCTACTTCTGATAGATTGGTCAGGCTATCCAATTCAAGAATCAGCCTTTTGAACTTATCATAGAGTAATATCTCCTCTTTGTCTGTCAAAACATCCAAAGTCTTGCCAACTACCGCCTGAGCGATTGAGTTTAACCAGGCATTCCTGTCGTCAAGAGCAGAATCCAAACGTTGAATAAACGTCTTTTGATTGGGTAAAAGAAGGTACTTGTGCAGGTTAGCAAACCTTGCTTGTAGCCTATACTTATATTCCTCAAAAGGAATTGTCTTTCCAATATACTCATTGCAAATAAATTCATCAAAACGGTCGATCAGATTGTCATAAGCCGTTCTGATATCGCGAATTGCATTTTCCAGTGCAGCAGTGTATTCTTCGAGACTAACTTTGCTCGAATATAAGTGCTCTAACGAATATCCAAGTGCTATTGGAAAATCTTCAAAAAAGGTCTTCTCGGGATCAACAGACCGGGCAATTGCTGCACGTATTGTCAAAGCCTCTTTACTCAGCCTTTGTGTATTTTTGGAATAAGTCGGAAGCTTCGTATAAAATGATAGAAAAGGCCTGATGGTTTCGATAAATGTCAGATTATCAAATTTCAGTTTTGAGGATTGATTCAAAAGAGTTCGATAGCTATTGAACAAATCAAGTCGGATACCATCTAATGCAAAAGCTTTGATTTCAAACTTTTCGGGAGATTTAGAAATGCGTTCCAGGATATCTCCTGTTAAAACTGGATTGTATCCCTCATCGCTGAACATAGCGAAGTCATTTCTTTTGCTGAATAAAAAGGTCGGCACCCAGAAGTCTATCAGGCCTTGTTTAAGCTTAAACGGCTTTTCAGACAGTCTACTCACCAAGTCAGATACCTTTTTTCGTGATTGCTTGGCTTGCTCAATGAACGACATACACTCGTCCCAAACCATCAAAAAGCTTGAATTTTCATGAATCAGGCGGTCTGACGAACTTTCAGCAGCATGGAAACTTAGACCATTTTCTTTCACCAAAGTGAGGAAGATGGTTTTTTCAGGAGGAAACCGATCATTCGGAAATCCAAAGCCATCTTCTTGCCACTTGCTACCAAGTGCTTGAAAGTAAAGCCTCTTCGCCGAATGAATAGAAGCAGATATTTTATGACGGTTAACAAGTTCGTTTTTAAAGATAGGAGTAGAAGGATATAGCGCTGCACAAATTTCAGACAAACATTTGTTAAACGCCTTTTTACCTGACAATTGCAATCTTACACCATTAAAAATCCAGGTCACTTCATCAGTGAAAAAATTGCTAAATACCTTCCTTTTTAATAGTCTTTGATAATCCTCAATCATTGAGGTGAGCTCTTTAACAGCAACAGCGTCGTGTGCAGTCTGTTCAATAACGTATTCAGCCTTGGAAATTTCAGTCAACAATTCTTTTATATCGGATACTTTGTTAAAGTAGCCGTAAAGTATTGCTTCATTCTGACTAGCCGATTTTTCTTGTATATCTTCGATACTTAGATCATCACTGAAAAGCAGATTGATAAATCCATCTGTTTCTCCATACGGAGTTTTTTCAGTTGGCGAGTCCGAAATGATAAAATCAAAAACCCTCGGGGTTCCCGTCTGGTAGGAATATTTGTTTGCTGTAATGGACGGAAAAGAAAAAGAGGTATTCAGCAACGACGCTATGTCTGAAATAGTATTTATTTTACCACTAGCCTCATTCAAAGCCAATTGGATATCCAAATCGGATCCCTCAAAAAGAATAAATCTTTTATTGGACATCCGGAAAAAAATAACGCCAATCTCTTCGAGTCTCTGAATAATTAACCCCGGTCTTGCTATCCCCAGGCAGGAAATTGCATAATTGGTAAGAAAGTCTTCCCCTAAGTCTGCTCCTCTTGGAACCCAGATAGAAAGAAGCCCAATGGTTTTGACCAGTTTTATGCAAGAATCAACATCCTGAGTAATATTTCTTTCGACCGACTCCAGAGCGGATCGTATGCTAACCCACTTGAAATAATCGTGGTTATTTTTCGACTGTAAATAGGGATAAAAATTATACAGAAGGTAGTCGTAGACATTCGCTAAATTGTAAAACGGGTTTTCCTGGCTGATGGAAACCTTATCTATCGATGTATAGTCTGTTGACTCTAAAAAAGAAAACAGAGATCGCTCATTTTGCCCATAGCGCTGTAAAGAAAGAGCCAAGACGCCGGCAGCAAGAAGATCCAAAGGATATAAGTATATGGCAATTTGCTGGGCACTATTCTTCTCTAACCTAAAAGCCTTGGTCTTAATTGTTAAGTCAACAGTAAGGTCAAGTAAAAGGTCATCGAAACTCTTAGATTTTTCCTTTTCCTTTAAGTGCTCTGCTGCGAGATATAAAAGTTGTTCGACAGGTTCGTTGAATGTAATTTCTCTAAAACGTCCTTTTATCTTACGCCATTCCTGCTGCTGCGAATTAGTCAGGTTTTGAGAATATGCATCAAAGTTTTGGTGAACGCTCGTTATTAGACCAAGATTATGGTCTGAATTGTTAATGAACTCTGTTAACTGTTGAATAAAATAAAGCTCCTTTTCTGGATTGTGCTTTGCCGCATATTCCAGGAATTTACCAAACTCATCAATGATTATGACATAAATTTTATTGGAGCTATCGATGGAATAATATCTTTGAAAAAGCTCAGCAAAAATATTTTCAGACGTCTTTTCCTGAATTCCTAAATCCAATCGTTCTGCGAATACGTCAATAATTGAACGATATTCGCCTACCATGTTTAAAATTTCTACTGTAGCATTGGGAAGGAGACTAATGTCAAAAAAATCTTTGTTCCCCTTTAAGCTATTTTGAAACGCCCATAAAAGCGAAGATTTTCCTGTTCCGTAAGTACCAATAATACTAAATGATCGAAGACCTTTGGCAAAGTCACTCCCTATCTGCCCAACAACACGTATTGCGTTGGGTGTCGGATGATAATTCAGATCTCGATCTGAATCGCGAACGATATTTACCGAGGTGGTATACTTATATGCCTGCATAGTAATTGGAAAGTACGTTATACGGATCCAAATCGGCTTTAAGCTGTAATTCCATCACGCCATCCTGATCACTAAAAACTAATTTATCAAACTTATCCGTCAATTCTTCAATTTTATTTACCAGACCGTCCTGGCTAAGCGCAAAAGTGTTGCCCACCTGATTTTTGTCATTTTCAAGCCTTTGGTAAGATATAGAATTAGAACCCCTGTTTCCGTCTAAAATCGCATACAGTAGAATGTCAGCTGGGAGACTGTCGCGTTCTAAATTTGGCATAATATAGTATTGCCCGTCTTTACGGAAGTTTATCAGATTTAAGTCTGTAAATAATCCTGAAAGTGTTTCATCTTTGTCGTCATTAAGCCTCAAATACATTTTAGCCATAACGTTAAAATCATTTTCTGCCGTGTTTACACCAACATTCAAATTTGGTGTTGAGCTAGCTAATTTTATAACGTACTTAATGAAATCCTCTTTTTGAAAGGCTATTTTATACCGTCTAAATGTGTTGAAAATGAGGTTATAGATTGAGGCATAGTCTTTAACCACCAAATGATAATGTAAAAGCCATAATGTACCTTCATCTTCGAGGTATGGGTCAAAGCCCTCTTGATCATCAAAAATCAAGTGAGCTAGTGGCGTAGGTTGATCGTCATTACCTATGAGATCACAAGCTTTCATCCAATATCGTATCGAGGCAACCATGTTTTTTCCCACGCCAAGATTCACTACTGCATCTTCATCCGAAAACCTTTTATTCAGTAGCAAGTAATCATATCCCTTTTTTAGCCATAAGCCTCTACAATGAAAGGTTTCATGACCGGAAAAAGTATATTTTTTTGTTTGTAGTTCTTGTAGCATCCTAAGTAATTCAATACCAATTCAATTTAAAATGGCAGAATGAAATAAAAATTAAGAACTAAATTACTTAAATTATGTCATTTTTGGTTACGGAGGCTCCTTGAGCCCTTGGTAGGCATTTGATTAATAAGAAGATATATGTTTATTTTTTTGTAAAAAGATCAGAATGACCAAACCCCCTCCTTTCTCCCTTCCTCCCTCCTCCCCAAAAAACCCTCACTCCACCACCCCCACATTATCATCCGGAATTCGATCAATCAACTTGTTATAGGGATCAATCCCCGCCTTCACCGGTTTGCCTTTCACCCGTATCGTCAGCGTTTGAGCCCCGGGTTTCAGTTTGTGTTTTTTGATATACAATGGATTGGTCTGCTTCTGCCCCGCTTTGTTTTCCGATTCGGCTGCAAAAATACCGATATCGATGTAGTCGTTCATGGGCGCGGGGGTTTCCTTGCCGGCACTGTCGGCATATACTTTTTTGCTCGAGAACGAAAGAGTAACAGTATAACTGTCCTTGCCTGCGGGTTTTACAGTTGCCTTTTCAAACTTGTTTTCATACAGGGTGATTTTTTCCCAGGTATCTTTGAGGTAATACTTCAAAGAATCCGGCGTGTGTTTTTGCAGGTAGGCATACAGGTCGTGGCTGCCAGCAAATGGTGGTTCGGGTTTTAGCGCAAACTGATCTCTGAACTCCCGGAGCGCATGGTTGACAGCCGTGTCACCAATGAGGTCACGCAGGCCATACAACACCAGACTTCCTTTGTTGTACCACTGATACGGACGGTTGCAGTTGATAAAGGTGTTCTCTTTCTTGGCTTCGTTGGCTCTTCCCCTAAGATATTTATCCAGTTCATCTTTCAGGAACCGCTTCATATTGTCCTTGCCATATTTCCTTTCGGTGAGGATGAAGATGATCATCTTATTTTTTCGAATTATGGGTCATTTATTCCCTTAACAATTGAGAATGTAGTTCTCAAAGACTCTCCTGAGGAGTTTTATCGAAATCCTTTTCTGGTAGAGGCTATGAAGAATCTCGATATGATTGAAACTCAGAGGGGCGGGATACGAAAGATCTTTAACTATCAAAGAGCACGTTTTTTTCCGATGCCAGATTATAATTTCGAGCAGGGTAAGGTCAAAATTACAATTACAGGCAAGGTTCTAAATGAAGAATTTGCTCGTATTCTCGTACTTAACCCCACACTTTCGTTACAGGATATTATTCTGCTGGATAAGATTCAAAAGAGAAAGAGGGTTGACGATGAGGAGGTCAGGCACCTGAAAAAAATGAAACTTATTGAGGGGCGAAAACCTGATTTTTACTTGTCAAAATCAGCTGTTGTCCCCACGGGAAACCCCGAGCTGAAAGCAGAATATCTGAGAAACAGAGGTTTGAATGATGAATTCTTGAAAAAATATCTGCTGGATTACTTAAAGATGGGCAAGGCCAAAAGAAGTAAGATAGATGATTTTGTCTGGGATAAATTATCAAACCTGCTGGATGAGCGGAGAAAAAAGAACAAGATCAAAAATCTTTTGCAGGACCTGAGAAAAGAAGGGAAGGTTAGATCCCCTGAGTATGGGGTGTGGGAAGTGATTTAGACATCTTTTAGACATCTTTTGTTCTATTTTACTGATTGTCAACGCCATATAATCATTGACAAGTCTCCAAAAAAAGCAGAAGCCATCTAAACAGCTTCTGCTTTTCATTCAAAATCTATAAATACTTACAACACAGCTTCGGCCAAAACCAGCACTTTGTTGTTGAGTACTTCCACGACACCGCCATCTATCACGAGCGTTTGTTTTGCGCCGTTCACATCAATGACTACATTACCACGATCCAGTGCACTTACCAAAGGAGCGTGATTGTTCAGCACCTGAAACTGGCCCTCTGAACCTGGAAGTGTCACCGCATTTGCTTCACCTGCAAATACTTTTTTATCCGGGGTAATTATTTCTAAGTTCATCTTTTGAGCGATTAGCTGTTGGCTTTTAGCTGATAGCTAATCGCTAACAGCCTTTCCAACTATTTCTAACTTATCTGTTTGCAGCTTCTGCAAGCATTTTTTCACCTTTTGCCTGCGCATCTTCAATGGTTCCAACCAGGTTGAAAGCCATTTCAGGAAGGTGGTCATAACTGCCGTCCATGATCAGGTTGAAGCCTTTGATGGTATCGTTGATATCAACCAATGTTCCTTTTAGACCTGTGAACTGCTCAGCAACAAAGAAAGGTTGTGACAAGAAACGCTCAACACGACGTGCGCGTGAAACAATCAGCTTATCTTCATCAGAAAGTTCTTCCATACCTAGGATCGCAATGATATCCTGCAATTCTTTGTAACGCTGAAGAATATTTTTTACACGCTGTGCGCAATCGTAGTGAGGTGCACCCAGTGTTTCTGCATTCAAAATCCGTGAAGCTGAATCGAGTGGATCCACCGCAGGATAGATACCTTTTTCAGAAACTTTACGGCTCAATACCGTAGTAGCATCCAAGTGGGTAAATGTCGTAGCAGGTGCCGGATCCGTTAAGTCATCCGCAGGTACGTAAACCGCCTGTACAGAAGTAATGGATCCCCGTTTTGTAGAGGTGATACGCTCCTGCATCTGACCCATTTCAGTTGCCAGTGTTGGCTGGTAACCTACCGCCGATGGCATACGACCCAAAAGAGCCGATACCTCAGAACCTGCCTGGGTGAAACGGAAAATATTATCAATAAAGAAAAGAATATCTCGACCTTGTCCTTCGCCATCTCCATCGCGGAAATACTCAGCAACAGTCAACCCGGAAAGTGCAACACGTGCACGTGCGCCAGGAGGCTCGTTCATTTGTCCGAACACGAAAGTCGCCTGTGAGTCTTTCAAAGTTTCATAATCCACTTTGGAGATATCCCATCCGCCTTCTTCCATGCTGTGTTTGAAAGCATCACCATATTTAATGATACCTGCTTCGATCATCTCACGCATCAAGTCATTTCCTTCTCGTGTACGCTCTCCAACACCTGCAAACACGGAAAGACCCGCATATGCTTTCGCGATGTTGTTGATCAGCTCCTGGATCAATACCGTTTTACCTACACCGGCACCACCAAACAAACCAATTTTCCCCCCTTTTACATAAGGAGCAAGAAGGTCAATTACTTTGATACCTGTAAAAAGCACTTCAGTAGCCGTGGCCAGATCCTCAAACTTAGGCGCTGAACGGTGGATAGAGATACCATTGGTAGATGAATCGATAGGCGTAAGGCCATCGATAGCCTCACCGATTACGTTAAATAACCGGCCTTTGATCCCTTCACCCGTAGGCATTTTGATTGGCGACCCAAGTGGGGTTACCGTCATACCGCGTTGCATACCTTCGGTACTGTCCATCGCGATGGTACGAACTCTGTCTTCACCCAAGTGTTGTTGACACTCAAGAATTACCCTTTGACCGTTTGCTTTGATGACCTCCAACGCATCCAGAATAGCAGGGATGTGTCCGGCGTCTTCAAACGATACGTCTACTACGGGTCCAATTACCTGCGTAATTTTGCCTAAGTTTGTCGCGTTTGCCATTATATGATTTTGATTATCTTCAATGAGGTTATTTTCAGAGTGCAAAAGTATGAGATAATTTAGTTAGTACCAATAGCATAGTGATTGATTTATTGGATATTTTTTAGAAAATCACCGTTTTTTTGTTTAAAATGTGTGGAGATTATTAGAAATGCTATTTTTGGAGAAGTAATTGGAACTTTTCGGCTTGAATTGAGAAGCCTAAAACAAGCTTAGCCTCACCTGGATACATTTGACAGGCCACGAAATTTACTTAAATTTGGTACCAACCAATCCAATTTCCATTGTGAAATCCGAGCTTTTAGAACGAATTACCTTTAATCCAAATCAGTGTGGTGGTAAACCTTGTGTGCGAAATTTACGGATAAGGGTAACTGATGTTATAGAATTGTTGGCAAACGGACTCACGCCCGAACGGATCTTAACAGAAGAATTGCCCGACCTGGATCTGGAAGACATCACCGCTTGTTTGGTATATGCGGCTGTTAAACTCAACCATCCTGTCCTTCGGGCTGCCTGATGATTATTTTGGATGACCATGAAATATTTTCATTTGCTCGTTCCAAAAATGCAGTTGTCATCACCAAAGATGATGATTTCGTATCCCTCCTGATCCGAAAGGGAAGCCCTCCAAAGGTAATTTGGCTGACTTGCGGAAATACATCGACAGATAGACTAAAAGATGTTTTTAGGTCAAACCTGAGTCAGGCTTTGGAATTGCTGCGATCAACTGATTTAGTCGAAATAACGGGCCAATAATTCTCCATAGATTATATAAAGAATTAGCCTGTTCCCACGTTGCTAAATGTTACAACCCCTTTAAACAAAAAATATGAAGGAACTTTTTTTCTGGAAAGTCTGGTCCAGATCAGAGCGTTATATGGCTCTGGGTGCATTTTTGGTTTTGTTCATCTCCCTCCTGTTTTTTGGAATAAAAATGATAGATCCTCTTTCCAATGTGATCAGGTGGGATGTTTTGAGTGAACTTTCCAGCGTTAACACCGTGGTGGATGTGCTGCGTATTGATCAATGGCAATATGGAGTTGCCGTTCCTTCACAGCTGGTTTCCGAGCATTTTGTGGCGTCTACCATGGAAACAGACTTCCTGTCCCTCCGGGTTTTCTGGGTGCTGGTACTTTTGGGGTTTTCTGTTGTGCTGGGATCGCTGACCACATTATCCCGCTTCTGGTATCTGGCCGCGATGATGGGCGTTATTTTATTAATGGCTTCTGCACGGCCTGAAACGCTGGGTCTTTTCGGGGAAGGGAATCGTTTGCTGTTCATGATCATTGTGGTTTTGATCGGCGGATTGAGCTATTACTTCCATGCCTTTCGCCCTGATCTTGGCATAGTGGTACGCATTGGCGGAATGCTTGGTGTACTTGCACTGGTCGCATTATTGGTCATATTCCTTTCACCGTTGAAGTTTGCCGGCTTAACAGCGGCATCGTATTCCGAGCCCATTTGGATGATCCTTACCATCGTCTTTTTGCTGATGATCGCCACAGAGATCATGGCCGGGCTGGTATGGCTCAGCACAAGCGGGCATGCAGGGAAGGGGAAATCCGGGCTAACGCAATTTTTGGTCGTGAGCATATTGTATTTGCTTTGTTTGCTGCTGACTTTTTTGAGAAATACGAAACAGATCGATTGGGATATGACCTTGATCAGCCCGGTGTATCTGGCACTGATATCCGGGCTTTTAGGAATATGGGGATTCAGGAGAAGAGCTGATTCCACAGGCAGTTTGTTGCCGTTCCGATCTACGGCGTTTTGGTTATACATCGGGTTATTTATTATTTCAGCCGCTTTTACCGGCTATGCAGCCAGTACGGCCAATGATTCTTTGCTGGAGGTTTTGGAGGATGTGGTGGTAAACAGCCAGCTCGCCATGGGTCTTTTATTCCTTTTCTATGTGTTGGTTAATTTTTATCAGCCTATCAAACAAGGCCTTGCGGTGCACAAAGTACTGTACAAGCCTCTTCGTTTCGGACTTACGCAAACACGTATTTTCGGATTTGTGGGTGTAATCGTGTTATTCTCCATTCAAAGAATTTACCCGGTGTACCAGGGAATTGCAGGGTATTTCAATGGATTGGGCGATGTGTATGCCAACAATGGGGAATATCCGCTGGCCGAGCAGTATTACAAAATGGCGCTTCAGCAGGATTTTCAGAACCACAAGGCCAATTACGCGCTTGCGTCTCTGGCTTTGAAACTTGGAGATAACACAGCGGCCGCTTACTATTTCCGCCAGGCGTTGGTTAAAAATCCTTCGACCTACGCCTATGCGGGCCTGACGGGCGTTTTAATGCAGGAAAGTCTTTTTTTTGATGCGGTATACAGTTTAAAGGAAGGTATCGGTAAATTCCCCCAAAGCGGTGAGCTGCTCAACAACCTGGGCATGTTATATGCCAGAACGAACGTAACAGACTCCGCCTATTACTATCTGGAAAAGTCAGGTCATTTCACCAAAAGGGAGGAGATACCGGCTACCAATTTGCTCGCCATTCTTGCAAAAGGCACGGATGCTGCTTTACTCGACTCCCTGGCTTCAAATAGTAAAGAGCACTCGTATCTTTCCTGGCAGGCCAACTGGCTTGCCATTCAGAATCTTCGGCAAAAGTTTGGTAAACTTTCTTTTGATGCCGCCGCTATTCCAAAAGACTCGCTGCTGAGCGTTTCAGGATTTGCGTACGTTTCTAATTATGCACTCAATCAGGCTAAAGAGGACAGCCTGCCCGCTGCGTTTTTACCAAAACTTGCCGCTAAAAATCCTTCACTCTCGGTTAACCTGGAATTAGCTGCGCTTTATCCACAGTTTTACAGCGGAGATAAATTAAAGGCCTTGGAAAAAATGACCGCCTGGGCGAAGGAAGGCGGAGAAAAGGGCCCCCTGTACAATAAGATCCTGGGCCATTGGCTTCTGCAGCTTGGGCTTTATGATCGGGCTATTGAGCAACTGTCCACTGTAGAAGGATCGGAGGGAATCATCGGTCAGGCGATTGCCAATGCGCTGTCCGACAAAGGAATAATTACAACAGTACTTTTGGACAAGCTCCAGGAAAAGGAAAAAGATCCGGCCATTGATCAGTTGAAAACCACCTTGTTCTCCGGAGCCAAACCAAGGTCGGATATGGATTCGCTACTGGCGGTGGCCACAAAATCACCTTCTGACCGAAATTATACCGCAGCGATCAGGTCGAATCCGTTTAATGAGCAGATTGTATCAGCCGCATCTGCCTATTACCGGCAGCAAAAGCAAACGAATAAGGCTTATAAAATTGTTCTGGATGCGATGCGGTTCAATGACACATCGGCCCTGATCTGGGAACAATATACGTATCTGAGCCTGGAGCAGGGGCTGCTGGACCAGGCCAGCGAAGGGGAGGCGCAGGTAAAGGAATTCGGGACTTCTGCCGGTTATCAGCAATTTGTAAGCCGCTATCAGCCCATGCGCGCTCTCATCGAAAAACAACGGGCAGAGTTTCAATGATTTTTTAGCTTTGGTTATCCGCTATGTCACCAACGCTGGGCAGGCTCAGGTACAAATACCTAATCAATCTGAAAGATGTCGTTAAGCTGGCAGTCATCCCTCGCAGGAAATGAGTACAGGATATTCCGGGGTAAATTAATTGCCGGGATCCTTAAAATCAGCTTTTGGAAGGGCGATGCTTACGGAGAATTGAATGGTCACATGCTTCGGTTCATGCCAAAAGGATTCTGGCGCAATAGCACACAGATTTTGGATATTGAGGGAGTCAGAGCACTGGGAACCATCACTTATAACCATTGGAATAGTACCGCGGAGATCATCTATGAAGGTACAAGCTATCTGTTTCGATACAAATCCTGGTGGAAGCAACAGTGGCATGTTACCAACAACGAGGCCGTGGTGGACTATAAACGTACCGGGTTTTGGAAAAGCGAAGGCACCATTGAAAATGAAGAACTATCACCAGCACTGGTTTTAGCAGGCCTTTTTGTTCATTGCCATTTCGCCAGGTTGGCTGCCGCAGCAGCCTGACCCTTAGCGGCAAAACCGATTGATATTCATTTTATAGCTATACAGTCATGAAAATTATTGAAACCACCGATATTTCCAAGCGTTATGTGATGGGAATGGAAGTCATTGAGGCACTTAAATCCGTCACAATTTCGGTAAACAGAGGGGAGTATGTTGCTTTCATGGGGCCGTCTGGATCGGGAAAATCTACTTTGATGAATATTGTAGGTTGCCTGGATACACCCACCAGCGGACGCTACATCCTGAATAATAAGGATGTAAGTGACATGACAGAAAATGAACTTGCTGAAATTCGGAATAAGGAAATCGGGTTTGTGTTTCAGACATTTAACCTTTTGCCGCGGATGTCTTCCTTGGACAACGTAGCACTTCCCCTTATTTATGCCGGGCTCAACAAAGCCGACCGAACCGAAAAGGCCATGCTTTCATTGAAAAATGTGGGGCTTGAAAACCGGGCGGGCCACAAACCCAACGAGTTGTCGGGTGGGCAGCGTCAGCGTGTTGCTATTGCCCGGGCGCTTGTCAACGATCCGAGTATTCTTTTGGCCGATGAGCCAACCGGTAACCTGGATTCCAAAACTTCTTACGAGATCATGGATTTGTTCGATCAGCTTTATAGCAAAGGAAACACCATCGTAATGGTTACACACGAAGAGGACATTGCCCAGTATGCACACCGCATCATCCGATTGCGGGATGGGTTGGTCGAGTCAGACACCATTAATCCGAACCCTAAAAAAGTGAGTGCGTTGGTATAGCCGTCAGAAATAAGTTTTAATTTTACTAACTTTCGAAAAAATAGATAAAATGAAAGGAATCAGCTATTTAACAGATGAAGGGGGGCATAAAAAGGCTGTAGTAATTGATTTGGACTTATTAAGGGATCGTGACAACTTACAGGAAATTATAGAAGACCTTGAAGATGCGATTTCGATTGAGCTTCGTAAGGACGAACCGTCGTTCGATTGGACCGAAGTTCGTGAGGCATTGGTCAACAAGGACTGAGGATATGTACAAAATACGTATCAAAAAATCGGCACTGAAAGAGCTTAACAACATACAAAAGGTTTTCAGAATTAAAATCATAGGGAAAATTGAAGAGTTGTCAATTGATCCCAGACCTGCCGGCGTCCGTAAATTAGAAAATGTGGAGAATAGTTACAGGATTCGTGTTGGCGATTTCAGGGTCATATACCACATAGAAGATTCGGTATTGCTGGTGGATATTGTAAAAGTCGCCCATAGAAAAGAAGTTTACCGAAACAAATAGGATCGTTACCTTTGCAAATGCAAACGGCACAACGATAAGTCATATCACTCGAGGCAAATCCGAATGAATTACCACATCGTTGTAATTTATTCGGATTATTTTTGGTTAATACCTTTATGAAAATTGATTTTAAAGACATCATTATATTTGAAGACGAAGATTTTCTTCTTGTGAACAAGCCCCCGCACCTGGCCACGCTGGATGAGCGTACGCTGGACAGGGGGGGCAGTGTGCTCCGATTGGCAAAGGAATACAATTCCGAACTTCAGGCAGCACACCGGCTCGATAAGGAAACATCTGGTGTACTGGCATTTGCCAAAAACCCAGCAGCCTATCGCCATTTGGCCATGCAGTTTGAGCACAGGGAAGTAACCAAGCGTTATCATGCCGTAGCCAACGGAATTCATAACCTGGATAGCATTTCGGTGTATTTGCCTATTCTCGCTCTGAAGAATGGAACGGCCGTAAAGATCGACCGTGCCGAGGGTAAAGTAGCTGAGACAATTTTTAATACATTGAAAGTCTACCGGGGTTATACCTTAATCGAGTGCATTCCCATTACGGGGCGTATGCATCAGATCCGGATTCACCTCTCCTGCCTTAAAGCACCCATCGTTTGTGATCCGCAATATGGCGGGGAACCCATTTTTCTTTCCAGCCTGAAACGCAAGTTTAATCTGAAGAAGGAAACCGAAGAGCAACCGCTCATCCAGCGTGTGGCACTTCACGCCCGCTCGCTATCGTTTGCGCTGATGAACGGAGAACCGGTAAGAGTGGAGGCGCCTTATCCCAAAGATTTTGCGGTGCTGGTGAAGCAACTGGATAAATTTGGCGTATAGGCCCGGAGCGGGCTTTTTTTAAAAGAAAATTTACAGACATTTGTTTTCACGTAGGCCATGGTTCATGACCTGCGTTTGCTCATTAGCCATAGAAAACAAATTTCTGTATTATGAAACATCCATTTCTTCAACTGCGATCTTTCCTGATCGTAGTCGTTTTTATTTTTTCAAGTGATCTATTGTCAGCGCAAAGCACACGTAAGAGCGATCTGATCATCAAAAGAGATAGTACCAAAATTGAAGCGCTCATCATTGAGGTCAATGAACTCACCATCAGGTACAAGAAGTACAGCGACAAAGAGGGACCCGATTTTTCACTGGCTAAAAAAGATGTGGCTTCCGTTATTTATGGAAATGGTGAAGTTGAGCAATTTGCCGCTGCGCCTGAAATCTATTTCGATGAGGCGCCCTTGCCGGTGACACCCTACGAAAGTGAAGGTGCGGTCAATCGTTATAGGCGGGGTTCGGTTCAGTCTCTCGATACCCGACAGTTGAATTTTAACTATTCGTTTTACCTTAAAAAGGCAGCCAAATATAAAACGATGAGTGTTGTTGGTGCCTCTCTGGGATCACTGATGACTATTGCGGGGATTATTACCGCTTCCGCCGCTGTGCGTGACATGAATGCTGCGGGAGGGTCTAGTTCTCAGGCAATAGATTCCAGGTTTGCGGGTGGGGTAATGCTTACTACCATGGGAATATGTGCCGGTATTCCCCTGACCATCATCGGTGTTGTAAAGCATAAGAGCTATAACAAAAAGGCACTTTTGGTAAAGGAAGAACTGCAGCGCAGAAAGGCTCCACTTACATCCATACGTATAAGTCCGGGCTTTGATCCAGTAAGCCGTTCGGCAGGTGTTAGGCTCTCCATGGTTTTTTAAGAGCAAATTCGTCATGTCAATGGCCCGATAAAATTCAGGTAGCCAAATTGACGAGCGGACTGGATTTAAGCACTTGGTTTCAAGATTATTGTGCTGCAACTTTTAGGCGTGGTCACAAAAAAAGCGGAAAGAGTTAATTTCTTTCCGCTCCGAAGATTCTTGGCTAACTTTTAGAATTTGAACGCAATACCTGCCTTGAGAGCAGAAGCATTGTATCCTACTTCAGCAAAAACAGCCATGTTTGGCTTGAAATAATATTTAGCCCCCGCAAACGCTCCAAAGAAAACACCATTTCCGTAAGAACTGTTGTAGCCAATACCGTCATAAGAATAGTTGGCAATCCTGAAACCCAAAGATGGCCCCGCGTACAGGTCAAGCTTTTCATTGGTAATAAAATGTTTTCCAAAGTGATAAGAACCACGACCGCCTACGTAAAAGAAATTGTATCTGATATTGCTTCCGACCCATCCATAATTCCAAGAAACAAAGTCAGCTTGTGCTCCAACGCTTATGTACTCATGAATGCCGGCTTCGAACGAAGCACCTAAGCCTATTCCACCACCATAGGTTCCGCCGAGGTTAAGGCCAACATTTAACAATTTATCACCTTTTTCATACTGAGCGAAAGCTTTTTGAGTTGACAAGCTCAACGCCGCGGCAACAAAAAACAAGAATAGAGTCTTTTTCATCGTAATAGATTGGTTGTTGTTAATTAATATGAATGCAAAATAAAGCCTTTATTATGAACCTGCAAAACCCATCCCAACGGAACTTAGTAATCGGTTCATTAAAGGTGATGAACGGGCTTCTTCACCTCACAATTTCCCCAACATTTTAAATATTCTTCTTTAACTTATCTTTAAACACCTTTTTGAACTTGTCCAGCTTTGGAGCCACTACAAAGGCGCAATAGCCCTGATCAGGGTTATTGGCGAAATAATTCTGGTGGTAGTCTTCGGCTATGTAAAACTTAAATGCTTTCGTAATTTCTGTTACGATCGGCTTGGGATAGGCCCCCGATTTATCCAGTTCTGTCCGCGCTTTTTCAGCCAATTGTTGTTGATCTGCGTTGTGGTAGAATATAACAGAGCGGTATTGCGTACCTACGTCATTTCCCTGTTTATTGAGTGATGTGGGGTCATGGCTACGGAAAAAAGCCTCCAGTAGCGTTGCATAGCTGATCACTTTGGGATCATAGGTAACCTCCACACATTCTGCGTGTCCGGTTTTACCCGTACACACTTCTTCATAGCTCGGGTTCGCTATCATACCCCCTTCATAGCCCGATACGACCTTTTTGACCCCCTCCAGCGACTCCATCACCGCCTCGGTACACCAGAAACAACCGGTGCCAAAGGTGGCCACTTCCATTCCCGCAGTATCTATATTTTTTTCATCCATCACAGCGGCTTCATTATTTGCTTTTCTTTTCTGCTTTTTTTCGGATTGTGCACAGGATATCACAACCACGCAGCACAAAAAGATGAGTGTGAAGAATGGAATGGTTGTTTTCATCATGATGACCAGAATTAGATTTTTGTAAAAAGTTAACGATAAATATTTCAAGAAAGTTTATTCCGGGAATAAACGAGATATTTACGAAATTTGTGTGCGAAAAGATTGCCAGTTTTCGCTCAGCCGTACTTTTGCTCCCGATCAATTCTCCCACCTATGACTTATTTGCATTTCAAGGCACTGCATATCATTTTCGTTGTTAGCTGGTTTGCCGGGCTATTTTACATGCCCCGACTTTTCGTGTACCATACCGAGGCCAATCAGAAGCCGAGTCCTGAGCGAGAGATCCTGTTGGCGCAGTTTACCAAAATGGAAAAGTTGCTGTGGAATGCCATTATGACACCGGCCTGCTGGCTTGCCCTACTTTGTGGAACCGCCATGCTTTACCTCAGTCCGGCCTTGCTGGATCAGGACTGGATGCGTCTGAAGCTGCTTTTTGTGGTGGGACTATTGGCTTATCATTCTTTTATGAGGAAGCTATTGCTGGGCATAAGGCAGGAAAAATTTCGGTTCACATCGTTTCAGTTACGCCTGTTCAATGAAATCGCCACGATCTTTCTATTTTCCATTGTCTTTCTGGTGGTTTTGAAAAATACGGTGGACTGGCTTTGGGGAGTACTTGGGCTGCTTGTTTTCGCCATTCTGATCATGAGTGCGGTGCGGGTTGTGAAGCGGGTCAGGGAAAGGAAGGGATCTTAAAACTTTTGGAACAGCGGAAGTATAAAAAATGCCGCTCCTGAAATCAGGAACGGCATGTGTGCCGGAGATGGGACTCGAACCCACACAGGGCAACCCCCACACGCCTCTGAAACGTGCGTGTCTACCAATTTCACCACTCCGGCATAAATCAGGTCGGCAAAAATAGTAATAATTTTGTGAATGCCTCTTAAAGTTTGAGAAACCGTAGGGGACTTCCTCCACTTTTTTTTCAGACCTCGACCGATTCGTACAGGGCTGGTATCAGAACGTGTTTGTAACCAGCGTTTTGAAGTTTAAGTTTAAACGCGACCTGGGTTTCGTATTCGCCGTGTACCAGAAACACTTTCTTCACGCTTGCTGGATTCTGGCAGGAAAGAAAGGCAAGCATTTCCTGGTAGTCGCCATGACCGGAAAATGAATCCATCACTTCAACACCACATTTTACATCAAACATTTCACCAAAGATATTCACCTGTTTGTCACCGCGTTTTAATGCGCCTGCCAGTGTGTTGGGCCCGGCATAGCCAACGAGCAGGATGGTGCATTTAGGATCACCGATGTTATTTTTAATATGATGTTTGATTCTGCCAGCTTCTGCCATGCCCGATGCCGAAATGATGATGCAGGGTTCTGTTTTGTCATTTAAAGCCATAGACTGTTCCACGGCCGACACATAATGCAGGTTGGGGAAGGCAAAAGCATCGCCGTCTTTTTCGATGTATTCCAGAATTTCCGGATTGAAGCACTCATCATGCTCCTTCATGATGGTGGTAGCCCGTATGGCAAGCGGACTATCAATATACACCGGAATACGAGGGAGTTTGCCTGCACTCGACAGCTGGTCCAGGGCATAGATCAGTTCCTGGGTCCGGTCGATGGCGAAAGCGGGGATGATCAGTTTCCCCCCATTTTTCACACAGGTTTCACTTACGACCCGCAGCAGATGCGCGTGCAGATCCGATTCCTGTTCGTGGAGCCGGTCGCCATAGGTGGATTCACAGATGATGATGTCGGCCTGAGGGAAGGTGTCCGGTTTTCGGAGGATGTTGTCATCGGGCCGGCCTATATCACCGGTGAAGGTAAGCTGCTTGAAAGACCCTTTGTCGGGAATGCTCAGATGAACAGCCGCGCTTCCGAGCAAATGCGCTGCATCGGTAAGGTGTACGGCAATTTCATTGTTTTCACCCAGATGAAAAGTTTGACCGTAGCGCACAGTCCTGAACATGGTCAGTGCCTTTTCGGCATCTTCCGCATTGTAGAGCTCGTCCAATAGGGGTCGTCCCTGTTTCAGGCGGCGCTTGTTGATACGTTCCAGATCCTTGACCTGTATATGAGCGCTGTCGAGCAGCATGATCTTGCAGAGATCGGCCGTGGCAGAGGTGCAGTAAATAGGCCCCTGAAAACCCTGGCGTACCAGTCGGGGAATCAAACCTGAATGATCAATATGTGCATGTGACAATATGAGGTAGTCGACTTCGGCAGGTTTGAAACCGAAGTTCTGATTAAACTCGTCGGTCTGAATGCCTTGAAAAAGTCCGCAATCCAGGAGGATTTTTATTCCTTTTTCAGTGGTGATCAGATGTTTACTTCCGGTAACCGTGCGGGCGGCGCCAAAAAATTGTATTCGCATAGTTGTGATGATCGTTTCCGAAAGTAAGGTATTTTATTTGAGAAAAAGGTAAAGCAACATCTTAAGTGTAGCTGTACCTTCTACCCGGCTAAAAGCGTGAGGAAATCTTAAAATCAACAACTACATTAGTTGATGATCAGTTTCGAGAAAACGGAATTTCCCGTGGCCTCCTCAACTTTGAGCAGATAAATGCCTTTTCGTACGTCCGGCAGCGTTATGTGCTTAGTTTTTGTGGGAGTATATTTTTGTGAAAAGATCTCAATTCCTGCCGTGTTGAACAATTTCGTTTCAATCGTTTCTGATGATGATTGGATATTGATTTCGTGGGAAGCTGGATTGGGATATAACGAAAATTGACCACTTACTTCGACAAGGGCCCAGGTGATTTTGCTGTAAGCAAAACTTCCATCCAAATCTATCATTTTGAGTCGGTAATAGATGGGTAACCCCTTTTCGGATCTGGTATCAACAAAGGAATAAGCGTTTCCAATGTTGCTTCCGCTTATCTGATGAATTTTTACAAAACCTTTTTTGGGATTGAGACTTCTCTCTAACTCAAAGCGATCAAATCGGCTTTCTTCGGAAGTTTCCCATTCTACCACAATGTTTCCTTCCTTATATGAAGCATTGAGGCGATTAATGGTAACCGGCAACACACCCACGGCAATGGTAAAAGTACAGGAACTTTCGCATACATATAGCGGAAGTTCCTCGTTATTCGTAACGGTGTAAGTGATCTGGTGAATGCCGTTGCCTGCCACGGAAGGGTCGAAGGTGAAAGCACCTGCAGAACCATTAACCCCAGGCCCGGAATAAACAGAAACATTCGCGGAAGTACTTCCTCCTGTGAGCAGGAATGCGGGCTCCGAACTTCCGTTTACAGTCCTGTTGGGCGGGCAGGTCAGTGTTGGCGGAACTGCATCTGAGACTTGTATGGTTCCACTTCCATAGCCAATACATCCATTGTCATCAGTCACCGTAAATGAGTAATCATGAAGCCCAACGCCAGCAGCAGCAGGGTTGAAAAGGTTATCGGTAAAACCGGTTCCGGAGTAATCTCCTACGGTCATATTAGGTTGTATGTTACAGAGATTGGGTACCATAACCGGTCCCATTCCCGTGCAGTATGATTGCACCACCAACGCACAACTTGTAGGCACAACTGTGTATACGGAAATATTAAAACTACAGCTACTTTCCTGATTGTTTACGTCGAGGTAATTATAGGTAATTAAGTGATTGCCTTCACCTGCAACTGCGGGATCAAATACGCCTGCGGAAACACCCGTCCTGCTGTAGGTACCGCCAGAGATGGTAGCCCCGGAAAGTACAAAAGGCGAACGATTAATACAGATTTCCATGCTGGCGGGACATACACGCTGTGCATATGTGTAGACTGCTGAGTAAAAAGTGAGAATACAAATAATCAGGAATCTTAGTTGAAAATTGTAGTGCATAGGTGTTGTTTTTAAAAGTATAAATCAAGAGAAATTTTTGTTCGGGTTGTATTTATTATCAATAATTATTGTCAAAACGTGAAACGATTATAGCAAACACTACATAGTAATGTAATCCCTTCACCCTGCCAAGTTATACTTTTTATAAGCTTTTTCCAGTTTTTCATGATACTTGTTTGCCCTGTAGCCGGGGCCGTTGTACCCCTTTGCAAAGGCTTCCCACTGTTTGGCTTTCAGGTGTTTTGTCAGATTATTGACCTGAATATATTTGGCAAAAATCCTCAACTGATGACCCTCGCTTTCTTTCATTTCTGCTACAAACTGAACGATTTCGGAATAGCCAAGGGATTTGTAATGATAGCCCATTATCTGAAAAAGGCCCCAGGAGGCCGACGCATACGCAGCCTCAGTCACCCGGGAATCGTCCCGAATCCCAATCGCCTGGTCGAGGCGGGCGTATTCGCCTTTGCCGCCCACATAATGCTTTTTGGTCCAGGTTTTGTAAAGCACGTTTGCGTTGTTTTTAGCGAGTGGCACCGGATCGATTTTTCTTAACTCCAGCTGTTTCCAGAATTCGTGTCCTTCAAAAAGGATTTTGACGCGTCCATCTACCAGATATCCGCGTCCGCTGCTCTCAACTTCATTGACAGCCTTCACCACGGCCACTTCTATTTTCAGCTCCTTTGCCACACCTACAATGTCCTCTTCCTTCAGGAACAAATTTTCAATTTGGCTAAGGTTCACCGGTGCATTGTTGATGAGCCTGGTCCATGTTTTGGTATAAACGATCCCGTCGCTGACAAGCCCCATACTTTTTTGAAAATCCCTGACCACCAGATCTGTGGCAGCGTCAAAACTTCCGTTCACGATAATTTCATAACCAAATTCGTTGAGCAGCTCCTGGAGCATGGCTACGGCGTCACCCTTTGATCTTAGCTGAAGTTTTATCATGGGTGTGTCAGGATATCAGATTTTATAATTGTTTTGAACCGATAAAAACCTGGTTGGGCAGGTCAGCTAGGCAAGTACATACAGCGCATCGAGGTTCCGGCCAATGCCATCATAGTCGAGGCCATAACCGACCACAAACCGATTTTGAATTTCGAAACCTACATATTGCAAATCAACAGGCGTCTGCAAGGCCTCGGGCTTGTGGAGAAGGGTCGCCACGGCAACGGATTGTGGCAATTGCGCATGAACCTGTGTCAAAAGCTGCGCCATGGTTAGCCCCGTATCCACAATATCCTCAATAATAATGACATCCCGTCCCGCTATTTTTTCCTCCAGTCCAATGATCTCCCTGACCTTTCCGGTGGAGTGGGTTTGTGCATAGGACGAGAGTTTTACAAAGCTAATTTCACAATTGAGCGGAATATTTTTAACGAGTTCGGTGGCAAATAAAAAGGCACCATTCAGCACAACAATAAAAAATGGACAACGCCCTTCGTAGTCCTTGCTAATCTGCGTTGCAAGTTCCGCTATTCGGCTTTCGATCTCACTTCGGGAAATTAAAGGGACGAAGGTTTTATCCAATATGGTTACCATAAAGTCTGTTTTGTGAATCTCAATATTAACTCTTTTTTCAAAAACACGTCGTAACATAAACGTAAAATATAAAACAGGCGTTAATATTGACAGGATTTTGCCCCGAATATGAAAAAGTTATTGAATTTAAGCGCCGCACTCTTCATTCTCATTTTTGTTGCCCATTCCGTATCTGTCGCCCAATTGTACTCGTCTGCGGACCTGGACAAAAAATATGATATGGTTCTGAAAAACCCGGGTGTTCAGATTGAAGCCACTGAGGCGATCAATATGTTATACAATTAC
The DNA here is from genome assembly GCF_902506755.1 of Dyadobacter sp. 32. GTDB lineage: Bacteria > Bacteroidota > Bacteroidia > Cytophagales > Spirosomataceae > Dyadobacter. The sequence goes on from NZ_LR735258.1 coordinate 4,607,142, forward strand.
AGGTTTGAGGAAGCGGATAAAGAATTCCGCTGGCTTAAATACAGGTATCCTACCCACCCCATGCCGCACTTTCTGATGGGGCTTGCGGAGTGGTGGAAAATCGTTCCGAATACCGACAATGAAGCCTATGATGATACATTTCTGGCTCAGATGGATTCAACCATCGAACTGGCTGAGAAAATGTACGATAAAGGGGAAAGTAAAATTGAACCGGCATTTTTTCTCGCGGCGGCGTATGCTTTCAAAGGAAGGCTGTACTCCGAAAGGGAAAGCTGGACGAAAGCTGCCTTCGCGGGGAAAAGATCGCTTAAATATTTTGAAGTATGTAAAGGAAATGGTGATCTGACCCCGGAATTGCTTTTTGGGGACGGTCTCTACAATTATTATGCTGAATGGGTGCCCAAGGAATATCCGATACTGAAGCCTGTACTTGCCCTTTTTCCCAAAGGAAATAAAAAACTTGGCGAGAAACAGCTGGAAAAAGTGGGGAACAATGCCTTCTATACGCGTGTGGAGGCAAGGTATTTCCTGCTTCAGATTTACAGCATGGAAAATGAGTACGGCAAAGCGTACGAAATGGCCAAGTACATGTGGCAGACCTTTCCAAACAACCCTTATTTTGAACGCTATTTCTGCCGCACCGCTTTTGTAACGGGCCGGTCGGATGAGGCTTCGACTGCTGCCAGGAACATTTTGGATAAAATTGCAAATGGCATGCCGGGATATGAAGGTGTAAGCGGACGAAATGCAGCCTACGTCCTGGCTTATTATAATATGCAGTACAACAAAAATTATGAGGTAGCCAAAGAATATTACCAGAAGGCGATTGATTTTTCGGTTAAGACCAAATCTACCAGTGCCGGTTATTACGTGTCATCGCTGCTGGGCTTGGGTAAGATCGCTGAGATAAAAAAGGACTACGATGAAGCACTCCGATATTACAAACTAGCCGACGATAAAGCCGAAAGAAAGTCGAGCCAGCATACCGAGGCAAAAAAATCGATAGAAAATCTTAAAAAGCTTCGCAGGGATCAAAGAAGGAAGAGATAATGATCGTTGGTTTTTTTCGTGAATGTGATGCCTGTATCTGTAATCTCCCGCAGAATCTTCCGGTACGTTAAGCCCGTAGAACCCTGTTTGTGCCTGCCGACTTATTGAACGGTAGCGATTTCCACACCACAATAGAATACCTTAGATTGCTAAATATCAGCAGGTTGAGAACCTGCCAAAGGCTATTCCACACGCAAAAATCGGCAATCATGGCAAAGAAAGACACAAAAACAGGCAACGAAACACAGCACGAAGGAACCCCTCACTACTGTACACTGATCAACGCACCCGCCAAACCTCTAGCCCCTGACGTGACAGGCATGAGGTCCCGGATGATCGTATTGTTAAGGACCAAATGGGCAAACGGTACCAAACTAAAATACTATTTCTACAAGGGTTCGGGGGATGGCTCACCCGCATCTTGGAAAGGAACAGATGCGCAAAAAACCGTGGTGAAGCAGGCATTTGCAGCCTGGAAAAATGTGGGCATCGGTCTGGAATTTGAAGAAACAACGGATAAAAACGAAGCAGAAGTGCGTATCGGTTTCCAGCGGGGCGACGGATCCTGGTCGTATGTGGGCAGAGACGTGATCGACGCGGCACCTTCACCTGAAGAACGCACCATGAATTTTGGTTGGGATATTACCAACGAAATCGACACAGCCATTCATGAAATCGGGCATACGCTTGGTGCGCCACATGAGCATCAGAACCCGTTTGCCGGCATTGTCTGGGACGAGGAAGCCGTGTACGCAGCATTAGCTGCACCACCCAACAGCTGGCCCCGCGAAACGACTTTTCACAATATCATCCGTAAATTATCGCCCGGCGACGTGGAAGGATCTACACATGATCCCAACTCGGTGATGCATTATCCGTTTGGCCCGGGGCTCATCAAGGAGCCGGCACAGTTCCGGAGCGGAATCAACCCGGCGGGCGGGCTTTCGGCAAAGGACATGGAATTTGTTAAGAAATTTTATCCGCCACTCACCGCCGCCGACTACATTGAACTGAAACTTTCCAAATCTGAATTGCTCAATATCAAGGCCGGAGAGCAAAAGAATTTCCTATTCAAACCTACCACTTCCAAAAAGTACAAGATCGAGACGTTCGGTACCATGGATACCGTGATGGTGCTTTTTGAACGAACCGCCACAGAGGATATTTACCTTTCAGGCGACGACGACAGTGGTACGGATTTTAATTCCAAAATTAACATCCGGCTGATCAAAGGAAGGACTTATGTGGTCAGGTTACGGTTGTATTATGCTGAGCGTGAAGGTAGTGGATCGGTGATGGTGTATTAGGGCTTGTTGCATCACTTCTCTGTAGATCCCGGGCAACTGGGTTTCCATTACCCGTAGGCTATCTGCAAAAGAAAAATCCTGATTTCCGGTAAGGGAAATCAGGATCAACCAGTATCGGCAGGTTTTTGAAACGCTTACTGCTTTTTCAGTTTTGCGTAATGTTTGAAAAACAAGGGTATGGTTTCAATTCCTTTGTAGTAGTTGAACAAGCCGTAACTTTCGTTGGGCGAGTGCAGGGCGTCTACGTCGAGCCCGAAACCCATCAGAATACTTTTTTGGCCTAGTTCCTGTTCAAACAGGGCTACGATGGGAATGCTGCCGCCACCGCGGGTGGGAATGGGCTTTTTGCCAAAAGACTCTTCCATGGCAAGGGCTGCGGCTTCATATTCAATGGAGTCGGTTGGGGTGACGTAAGGTAAACCCCCATGATGCGGCGTAACCTTTACTTTCACCGACGCAGGTGCTATGGACTCAAAATGTTTTGTAAATAACGCACAGATTTCTGTATCCGTCTGGTGAGGAACGAGGCGCATCGAGATCTTGGCGTTGGCCTTGGAAGGGAGAACTGTTTTGGCCCCTTCACCAATATAACCGCCCCAAATACCATTCACATCCAGCGTGGGCCGCACAGAGGTCCTTTCGATGGTTGTGTATCCCTTTTCCCCGGCTACATCATCAATGACCAGATCTTTCTTGTATTCATCCAGATCAAATGGCGCGGCATTCAGGTCCGCCCTTTCGGCCTCTGTGAGCTCCTGAACGTTGTCGTAAAAGCCGGGAATCGTAATATGTCCGTCTTCATCTTTTAGTGAAGCGATCATTTCGCAAAGTACATTGATCGGGTTGGCTACACCACCTCCATACACGCCGGAGTGCAGGTCGCGGTTGGCTCCCACCACTTCCACTTCCATGTAAGTCAGTCCACGAAGGCCAGTTTCAATGGAGGGCACATCGTTGGCAATCATGCTGGTGTCGGATATGAGGATGGTATCGCATTGGAGCATTTCTTTATGCTCTTTGACAAAAAGTTCGAGGTGGTTAGATCCGATCTCTTCCTCTCCCTCAATCATCATTTTTACGTTGCAAGTCAGCGAGTCGGTGGCCAGCATGGTTTCCAAAGCTTTGATATGCATGTAAAACTGCCCCTTGTCATCACAGGCGCCACGGGCATAGATCCTTTCGTTTCGGATGGTAGGTTCAAAAGGGGGTGTGTTCCAGAGTTCGTATGGATCGGCCGGCTGCACGTCATAATGCCCATAAATGAGAACGGTGGGCAAAGAGGGGTCGATGATTTTTTCACCATACACAACCGGATGACCTGGTGTAGGGTATATTTCCACACGGTCGGCACCCGCTTCGGCCATTCGGTCACGCACATATTCTGCGGCCTTGATCATGTCCCCCTTGAATTTTGAATCAGCGCTTACGGAAGGTATTCGCAACAAATCAAGTAGTTCGTTCAAAAATCGGTCCCGGTTTTGCGCTATGTAGTTGTTCATGAAATCGGTGTATTCTGTTTGAATAATTTTTAAAGCCTGGTATAAAAAAGATTGGAGCCAAATATAAAAAATAACCCCTAAGGTATGAACCAGAGGGGCTATTTTGTGATGATTTTCAAGATATTATTGCTCCGCTCCTGGAAGTAAAATCCAGTGTCCGGAAAGCAACCAACTAAGCTTTTGATTTTTTAAAGAGATTCACGCGGTTTTCGTTACCGTTCAGCAGACGTATGATATTTTTCTGATGGGTAATCACCACGAGTACAAACATCACAAACCCGAAAACAATCAAAAGCGGTTCGGGCTGTCCGAAAACACCCAGCCAGGAAAGTACAGGAAAGGCCAGCGTTGCCAGGATTGAGCTCAGTGATACGTATTGAGATGCGATTAGTGTCAAAATAAAAATCGTAATACACACCAATGCAATTTCGGGATGGATAGCCAGTACCATACCGAGCAGGGTGGCGATACCTTTTCCTCCCTTGAATCCCACAAAAACCGGAAAAATATGACCTACAATCGCAATGATGCCAAATAGGATTTTATACATCAGAAGCTCTGTTTCACCAATGGTACTCATGTAAAATAAAAGTGAGGCCAGGCAGGTTGCCGTCCATCCTTTCAGCACGTCAATCAGCATTACAATGGTTCCTGCGCGCTTACCTAAAACCCGGAAAGTGTTTGTAGCACCGGCATTTCCACTTCCATGTTTTCTGACGTCAATTCCAAAATATCCGATTCCGTACCATACCGAACTCGGAATGGATCCCAATAAATAAGCTGCAACAATGGTAATTATTAATAAGGCAATATTCATTTTGTACTATATGGTGATTATTTTGAATTGTCGAGTGTCAAGCCCAAAAATACAATACAAACCGGGTTTTGCAAGTATATTGTAAGGACAAAATTAATGTAATGTTATGAGAAAGTAAAATAAGTACTACACTCCATCGCTTAAAAACCTTCTGCCTGCTCCTCTTTCTTCTTTTTCTGCTCAGCAGCGGGTACTTTCTTTTTCTCGGTTTTTACCAGTTTGGCTTTCTTCGCTGCCGGTCGGTAGAAATCATCGAACCGGTTGACAAACATATCCTTTTCTTCCACTCCAATAGGGATCAGGCTCATCTCTTTGGACTTTACCGCCCTGGCCTTCACCTCAATCTGATCATTGAATTCGATCTGAGAGGATATAACCCCTAATTCCTTCTGTTTGTAATCGAAGAAATACCACACATCCGGGGAAGCCTCCAGATAAAGACTGAATTCATCCCCTTCAATGCCGCGACGGATTTCTAGTACGCCTTCCATCTGGGCATTCACATTGTTTTTTCCAAAATTTGAAACGCCTATCGGGCCCTGAGAATAATAGGCAGCATGGACTGGTGACCATCGCAAATCTACATTGGATAAGAGCATCTGTACGTCGAGCATGGGGGATGCATCGTAGATAGGCTTGTATCCGGCGGCAGTCAGTTTTACATACGCATCCACACCTTTGGAGCCGATAACGGCCGCCAGTTTCCGGTTCAGATTATCCGGGTCATCATCGGCCGCGGTACTGTTTTGCTCTTCCAGGTTGGTCTCCACGATTTTAGCGGTGATGGGCTGCATAACAGGCTCCAGAGCGGGCAGTTTAAAAAGCAACATGGTATTGAAAGAGAATCGCGAACTGTCGACCTGTGCTTCCACGATGCCGCTGGATTGCAGCCATTCTGACCCAATAAGCTTTAAAGGGCCAGAAAAAGAGGCAAGACCGGTCTTGTCATCAAACTTCAAGGTGTTGGATTCGTCGATGAGGTTGTCTTTTCCAACGGGTGGAGTAACTTTAAACGACTTGGCATCTTCGTCGTAATTCATGGCGCCCTGTGCCAGATAAATGTCCTCGTCCCCATCCGATTCTTTTGGAGATAAAAATGACATGTACATACCGCGTGCCTCGTTATAATGTAAACCCACCGAGAGAGGAAGCTCGTGCTCGTTTTTCAGGTTTTTGTCTATTTTAATGGAAACCGATTCTCCTGGTGAATCATTGTAGACGATCCAGGAGCTGTTGAAGTTCTTACGGAATTTCAGTACCGGTTTTACAAATCCGTCCAGTTTGAGTGAGGGTTCATACGCAACCAGATTGATTCCGCCTTTGAACTGAATTCTTGGCGAAAGGAATAAATTTTCAGCTTCCTTAATATCCGCCCGGGCGGTGGTGTAATACTTAACCGTCGTATTATTCTTATTATCAGGCCGTCCTTTGCGGGATTCTTCCACCATCTCCTTCAGTTCGAAGTTCTGCATCTTGATATTGAAGGTGTCTTTTCGTGCCGTAATGTATTGGTAAGTAGCGGAACCCTCGAAGCGATTTCGGGAATCGATCCGGATATCGGCATCGCGCATTCTGTGTGCCACATTCAACGTGTCTATTTCAATTCGGGCCTTTTTGAGTGGGCTCATCTGGCCGTTACTGCCAATGTAGACCATGCCTTTGTCGGGAATGATCTTCACGTCGACGGTGCGTATAAAGGGAACCCCTCGCACGCTGACAGTCAGTTTTTCCACATCGTAAAGGGCATCGGTTCCATCAAACGTAAGACCTTCCTGTGCAGGCAATGTGGCTGTGTAGGTCGAGGTTTCACCAAATCCCCTCATTAGAATGGTTTTTTTGGTCATGTCCCATTTCGCGGAGGCAATGGCAGTTTTATAGGACACAGAAGGAATTTCCATGCCGGTTGAGTCGGTATCGAAGCCGGTTGAGTCGGCACGGAAATTGGCTATACCCGTTTTGAAATTGAAATCGATGTCAACATTTTTTCCAACGAGGATGTTTTTGGCGGGCTTTTGCAGGCCATTATTTATTGCAAATGAGGATTTGTCGGCCAGAAACCCATCTTTATTAAACTTAATTTCAGGGGATGTCAATTCCGAATCCGGACGTTTAAGCTTCCCATTGCCGTAAAGGCCCGTTGATCGGAGCAGCAATTCTCCTTCGAGACTGGTGGTTCCTTTGTAAAACGAGAAGGATTTCCCTTTTGTACTCAAAAACATGCTGTCGGCATTGGGATACCAGCGCATGTCATAATCTTTCAGATCTACAGCCGGGAAATAGCCTTTCCCGATTGTGGCTTCCTTAATACTGGCCAGGTCACCGGAAGCCATCAGAGAGTCCGAGGCCAGCAAAACGTTCTTTGCCGTCATGGTAGCCGAAAGGTACTTCAATACCGCTTTGGAGCGCAGGCCTCCATTGTCCATCACCAGCGTGTCAGTGAATTTGGCCATAGCCTTGCCACCATATATTTTCAGATCGGTCACCGGCGGTTTGTATTCGAAGCCCAGAGAATTGTCAGGCATACTTTTCAGGATGGTCTGGAGGGGCGGTATTATTCCATTCGAATTGAAAGTACCTTCAAAAATCACGTCACGCTGATCGAGGCCGTCCATGTCAATTTTGGGGATTTTGAAAAACACCTCCCGGGGATACAGCACAGTCCCACGCTCGGGCTGGTCGAAATAGACGATCATTCCGTCGGGTACCACGAGGCGTGGTGACTTTTTGCCTTTCTGGATCCCTGATTTATTCTGAGGGTCACTCAGGTAAAATGTACCTCCTTTTTCGTATTTCACATGCCCTCCCACTTCACCTCCTTGCCCTTTGGAATATTTTTCTTTCGGGGTGAAGGTGATGGAATCGTTGGGGCTGACATTGACAAAAAACTGCTTGTAGTCAAATTTAAGGTTGAGGCCTCTGAACTGGTAATTGGATGCCACGAGCTGCCCGTTCATGGTGAAATTGCGATTTCGTCCTATCACTACCTTTTTGTCGGAAGGAACCCCTATTATTTTCAACGAATCGGACACGACGAAACGGGAGACACCCAGCACGGTTAAAAGTGTGTCGGGCAAATAGATCGTTGCGTTTGCGGTTTCGTCGTTGGCACTGAATTGGGAGGTGATTTGAAAGTTATCGTAATCCGTTTTATCCATGTTGGCCAGGATGTACAGAAAGCCTTTTTTACTGATTGCAAATTCGTCGGATCGTTTGTCATAGATGAAATACCCATCAAGTGCAAGCCTTTCAAGTGAACGCCTCAGGATCTTGGGGTTCTGTTTGAATTTTGCGGCAAGCTCGTCGGCGAGGAAAGTTTGTCTTTTCTCGGTCTGGGTAAAACTGGCGGCCATGAGCATGGGCTGAAACCCGAATTCCTGTGCAATTCCTCGGAACCGTTCCTTTTTGAAATAGTCAAAGGATTCCAGCTTGACGGGAACCACGTGTTTCCCATCGATCCGCAGGAATTCTACCTTGTCATTTGGAAATTTCCAGCGCATAGCCTGTGACCAGATGTTCATTTTGTGGTAAGAATCCTGGTAGGGCAAGGGAGCGAAATCGGTTTTTTCGGCCCTGGCTAATTTTAGCAGCCCTTCATCATCATTGTACACCAATGCCACGCCCGGATGGTAGAGCGAATCGGTGCCAAGCGGCATTGAAAAGTAGACAAGCGGAGCTGAGATCACCGAATCTTTCAGGGCGAATTTCTTGCTGACAGCCTTGAAAGCCAGCTTGTCTTTGTAATTCACGAGTAAAGTGGAGGGCTCGTCACTGAGTGAGGAGCTGTACATGGTTGTTCCGATCAGTGCAAAACCGCCTTTGTAGGCAATATTTTTTCGGGTGTCTTTGAGCCGTGCATCGATTCCATTCGACACAAATCTGGGAAAAGCAGGGCCCTGGCCTCTGATTTTTTTAACGCCGCGATATTCGAGTGTGCCTTTTATGAGGTTGGCAAGCTGTGCCTCATGATGCAGGGTTACGTTCTCTGCGACGAGCTTTGGCTGCGAAATATTGAACGAATAAGTATCCAGATCGGCATGAATATCCGGGCTGCCAATGACCTCCCAGGTGAATTTTCCTCCTTTCCCAACAAAGATGCCATCCCGAAGGGAAACGTTACCGTTTGTGGGCCCGAACGAAACCGAATCGCCCGCAGCAACCATTCCGAAAGTTGCATCCTGCAGCTCAAGTAAGGCACCGGCCAGCACGGGTATGGGAGTGGATTTGGGTGCGATCACATAATTGCTATCAATGGGCGTGTCCCAGTTGTCATTGGCCGCAACGGTAGCGGCAGCCACTACTTCGGCACTCGAGGTATCGAACTTGAACCGGTACGACCCGCTAAGCAGATACAGGGAATTGTAATTTGCAGTATATAGCTTTTGTGTTTCAGTTACACTTCTTATCGTTTCGAGTACTTTCTGAAAGGACTTTGCATCATATTTTTCCCCTGCTTTGGCGGCGAGGGCAAGAAAACCATCAAAATCATTGGCGGGGTTTTTAGCAAAAATCTGTGCATTACGCATCAGCAGGTAAAGCACGGGCCCTGCCTTTTGTCCTTTCGAGGTCTGTGTTTTTACGATATTGATAAATTTCGATTGCTGAGGGCCGCTGACACCACTCATCCAGATGCTGTCCAGCTGGGCAGCTGCTTTGATGTATTGCGGGTTGCGGCTTCCACCCATCAATTTGCGCATCTGCACCATAAACTGGCCCGGCTCGTCAGAAACTTTCAAAGTCTGAGCGAATACCGGTTTTGCAAAAAGAAGTATGACTGAATAGAACAGACAGAGACGAAATTTTTTCATATATATTTTTAACGAATAGTACCCATGACAGGATCTTGCCCGGATACAACACGCATGGTGTTTAATTTTTCTCAAATACAACGGTTGCCCACTGGTTTCTCGTATTTGATCGTATTTTTTTAAGGCCATTTTCTTCTGCACAGCGCTCTATATCAGCCTGATCAGTCTCGTAAAAGCCGCTTGTTACCAGCCAACCGCCTTTTTCCAGATGTGCCACATATTTTGGAATTTCTGCCAGTAAAATATTCCGGTTGATATTGGCAAGAATTCCACCAAATTGCCTAGCGAAGGGTACTTCATTAATCGTTCCCAAAAACACTTCTGCTGTTTCCGGCAGGTTGTTCATCGCAAAATTTTCGCGCGTATTCTCAACGGCCCACTCGTCAATGTCAAAACCCAATAAACTGGTCGCTCCTAATTTGGACGCGAGAATGGCGAGTATTCCGGTTCCACAGCCCACATCCATAATCGAAAGACGCTCATGTGGGAGATGAAGCTGCTCGTTCATCACCAGCCATGTGGTTTCATGGTGGCCCGTGCCGAAGGACATTTTTGGTTGGATCAGTAAATCGTATTGGAAGTGTGGGTCGGGTTCATGGAATACGGCACGTACCCGTACCCGATCTCCAACCTCGATGGGTTCGTAACTTTTCTCCCATTCTTCGTTCCAGTTCTTTCGTTCCAGCGATTTCCAGGAGGCGCTTATTTCGGCAGTATCCTTGTATTTTGTTATGAGTACGTTCAAAACGTTTTCGTCAAAAAGCTCCTCCTGTATATAGGCCTGGAGACCTTCATCGGTTTCAACAAATGATTCAAAACCGATTTCTGCCAGCTCGGCAGTAAATATTTCTGTAAAGTCGGGATGCAACTGAAGTTCTAATTCTACGTAGTTCATGCGTATTTTGTAAGAATGATAATGGGAAGTGAAGGTGTTGAAAATTTTCAGGAATGCAATGGATGGGTGCAGAATGTTGAAGTCTACGACGGGATCTGCATGGCACCGAAGCCGGAAAAAGATGCGTTGGTATCAGAATTTTTAGCATCAAAAAGCCGGTAAACCTTTTGGAGATTTACCGGCTTTTACTTTTAGAACGGTCTTGATTAGGGCTTTTTCCGCTTCGCAGCCAGATCGTGCGCTGTGTCGTAGTAAGATCTCAGATTCATCCAATCGAAGACATCGGAAATATTCTCGACCCGGTTACGCTGCATAATACGGTCACGACGCTGCATCTTTACAAATTTGAAAAGAATGTCGGCCATCTCGTCGGCTGCCTGACTGTAAGTCTGAGATTTGCGGTTGATTACGTAAATACCCCTGTTTTCATAGTCACGCATGATCTGCATGATGTAGTCACCAAATCCTGAAAGGTCGCTGGTAACCGTAGGTACACCCCGAACCACGCATTCCAGAGGTGTGTAACCCCATGGCTCATAATAACTTGGGAAAACACCCAGGTGACACCCGCGAACAAATTGCCCGTAATCCAGCCCGAAAAGCGGGTTGGTTGACGATATAAAGTCAGGATGATACACGATTTTGACACGATCGCGTTCGTTATTCACCAAATTGGCTTTTTTACAAAAATCGGTGATCCCATCTTCCTCCTTCAGATCGTGTGTAACAAATGCCGGTAATTTGTCCGTTTTCCAGGTCTGAATGGTACGCCTCAAACGCAAACGCCAGTATTCATCCACAAAGCTGTTCAGATCAGGCATTTTGTGATCAACGCCAGACGCCGTTGCAAGGAATAATTTCTCTCCAACCTCCTTCTCAATGGCTGTACAGGTTTCCTTCAACTCATTTAAAACAGCCTTCGACTGGAGCACATCGGCATTTATCGAGTGAAAGGGTTGCTTGGTGACGATAAACATCACCACTGTGGTGTCCAGGTTGGCCTGAACCATCTTCCAGTTAAGCCTTGCCAGTGCTTCCAGTGTCAAGTCATAGCCTTTGTTACTGTATTCATATCGGCCGGATGTGAAAAAGTAAAGCGTTTTGTCCAGATCAAATGAATAGCTGGGAAAGAAGTGACCCAGGACGAAATCGTGGATTCGCTCTTTATATTTCAAGTGCAGATTTTGAAATTCGTGGCTTGCCTGAAAACGGACGACATTCAGTCCATTCGGGGTAACCAGATCGGGCATTCTGCCGAGAAAAACTTCACACTCTTTGGCGGTGACATCACTAACCGTCGTGAGCACGTGCGCGCTTTGCGCTGCCTGGCGCTCAATAGTCGCCTGGGCAACAATATTGAAATTTTTGGCTTCCTGCTCCCAGTCAAAGAAGGGGAGTTTGCTGTAAAATCCGGAGACATTTTGCGCCAAATACCGACCCAGCATCGTGGCATGGGTGGTGAATGTCGTGGCTATTTTGATGCTCTCGCGTTTCAATTCAGGAAGCCCGCTGCTTGCCATCCACTCATGGAACTGCGCAGATATTTCTTCCCGTTTGGCATTGTCTTCGGCATATTCTTTCAGGAAGATTCGAACCATTTCACCGAAACAAAGTGTCTGGTTTACAAGAGGTTCTACATCAATTGTGGAGATGCGGTTTTTCTCCCAAAGGTTAAATTTAATAATGTCCAGATCTTTGGCAATGCTTTCCAGATCGAATAGCACTAGCCGGGGTTTGCCCGTTACCAGCCAGTAACCATAATGGACTACATAGCCCATTTCCCGCATTTTTTTTACCGTGCGGCCGGCGGGAGAATCGTCTAGATCCGTAATGATTTCAAATTCGGCAGAGGCTTTTTGGGCAAAGTAGGGTCCAAGTAAAAAATAGTTGTCTTCCCATTTCTCAACCATGGCTGGTACTTTGGTGCGTATGACCGTGTAAATTCCTCCGACTTGATTACAAACTTCCCATGCTACTTCAAACAGGACGTTTTTTTTAGTTGTTTTGACGAATGGTTCCAATATGGGATAATGATTTAAGCGTTGTTGGGATAATTGTAAAGGGGGAATTGATTGCGGTTAGTCACAAAAAATCCTTGTAATTACACAATAAATATCCAGAAAAATAATTCACAATTACAATAGAACCCGGATGTTTATTTGTTTGAATACAATTTAAAAAACTTCTCGGCTAACTTTGTGCCAAAATACGTTACTTTGATTGAATTAATTTTTTGCAAAAGTTATTTAGTGAAAAAAATTAGAAATGTTACATTTTCGTTGCTTCTGACACTTTTTTTTCTGGAAGGATGTAATGCACAAAATGCTGATAGTGAAAGTATAGGGCCTCCAAAACGGGAGTTCAGGGCTGTTTGGATCGCAACGGTTGATAATATTGACTGGCCAAGCAGTAAGCTCATGGAGCCTTCCGAGCAGCGGGAAGAATTCTCCGCCTTGCTGGATTTCCATAAAAAAGTGGGTATGAATGCGGTTTTTGTTCAGGTGCGGGCAGCGGGCGATGCATTTTACGCCAAGAGTTCCGAGCCATGGTCCGAATGGCTCACGGGCCGGCAGGGGCAGGTTCCCAGTCCTATGTGGGATCCGCTGGATTTTATGATCGCAGAATCCCACAAACGCGGGCTTGAATTTCATGCCTGGCTCAATATGAACAGGCTTGTTCATAAATCGGCCACGAGTGTTTCCTCTCAAAATATCAGCAAAACCCATCCGGAATGGATTTTGAGCTACGATGGTTACAAGCTTTTTGATTTTGGTATACCCGAAGTACGGCAGTTTATCACGGATATGACTGTCAACGTGGCCAAAAATTATGACGTAGACGGTATACACTTCGACGATTATTTTTATCCATACGCTGTTGCCGGGCAGACCATCCAGGACGAGGCCAGTTATCGTAAGTACGGGCAGGGTTTTAAGAATAAAGCGGACTGGCGAAGAAACAACATCAATTTGCTGGTCAAGCAGATTCACGAGGCGCTTGCCGTTGTGAAGCCCCGTCTCAAATTTGGCATTAGTCCATGTGCCGTCTGGCGAAACAAGGGAACCGATCCGGAAGGTTCGAAAACCTATGGAGCGCTGGGTTCTTATGATGACCTCTTTGCCGATAGTCGCAAGTGGGTCCAGGAAGGCTGGATTGACTATATAGCGCCTCAGGTATACTTTTCGTCTGGTTTTGGTAAAGTGCCTTATAAAAACATGGTTGATTGGTGGGTGGAAAATTCATACGGCCGCCATGTGTATGTAGGTGTGGGCGCATACCGGGTGGGTTACAAGGAAAAGGATACAAACTGGGCTAATCCCAAAGAGGTGCCTAATCAGATACGCTATTTAAGGAATGACGAAGCGGAGGGAGCTATATTTTTTAGCTCCAGATCCTTAAGAAACAACAGTCTGGGGTTTGTGGATTCGCTTCGAAAGGATCTATTTCGCTTTCCGGCGCTTGTCCCAAGCATGCCATGGAAAGACAAGATACCCCCTTTACCTCCAAGAAATCTGAAAGGCACTTTGGTAACAAATGGATTGGAATTATTTTGGGATCAGCCGGACGTTGCGCCGGATGGAGAACGGGCCTCGTATTATGTTATTTACCGGTTTGCGCCTGATGAAAAGCCATCTGCACACGATCCACGTAAAATTGTTGGTCTGAGTTATGGCAGTGAGAAGTTCGTGGATAGCACGGTAGTCTCCGGTGAGCGGTATGTGTATTATGTCACGGCTGTGGACCGGCTCCATAATGAAGGCAGGCCTATCGGACCTTTGAAAGTAGAATTAACAGAAGAGGGGATTCAGCGTTTCTGATGAAACAGCGGGGTGCGGCAAGGCCATTTCGTATTACATACACACGGCCCCAATGGACGGGTCCATGTCTTCGATAGTCGATAACAAGTAAAATGAGCAATTCTATTCAATATACCTACAAGCCGGAATATCTGGCTGTATCGGTACCAACCAAATACAACGCCGACAATCTTCGTACCGAGGAAATGGTGTTGAATATGGGCCCACAACATCCGTCTACACACGGGGTATTGAGGCTTGAGGTGGTAACCGACGGCGAGGTGGTGGTAGACGTGGTGCCTCATGTGGGCTATCTGCATCGTTGTTTTGAAAAGCATGCCGAGTCTCTTCCCTTTAATCAGATCATTCCTTATGTGGACCGGATGGATTATGTAGCGGCGATGAACTCTGAGCATGCCTACGTAATGGGGGTTGAACGCATGCTGGGCATTGAGCATGACATTCCCAAGCGGGTGGAATACATTCGGGTGGTTGTGGCGGAATTGAATCGGCTTGCATCACACTTTGTTGCGCTCGGGACTTACGCTATGGATATTGGCGCATATACGCCATTTTTATGGATGATGCGTGATCGGGAGCAGATTCTCCGGCTTCTGGAATGGACCTGCGGCGCCCGGATGCTTTATAATTATGTTTGGATCGGAGGGCTATTCTACGACCTTCCGGTGGGATTTGAAGAGCGTTGCCTGGAATTTGTTACCTATCTAAAACCAAAGTTGGATGAGTTGCAGCAACTGTTGATTGACAACAAAATATTTGTGCAGCGCACCGCCAATGTGGGTGTATTGCCGCTGGCTGTTGCTATTAATTACGGCTGTACCGGGCCTATGTTGAGAGGTTCAGGTTTACGGTACGATCTGCGCAAAGTGGACGGGTATTCCGTTTATCCGGAACTGGATTTTGAAGTTCCGATGGGCGAGGGTAAAATGGGAACTGTAGGAGATTGCTGGGACCGTACCTGGGTACGCGCTGTGGAATGTCGGGAATCTGTTAAACTGATAGAGCAATGTCTGATTCAGTTGAACGGTGACTATAAACGCACCCGCGATTTTGACCCACAGGCGATGGTACCTAAGAAGATTCGTCCGAAAGCAATGGATTTTTATGTCCGGGCAGAGAATCCAAAGGGAGAGCTGGGTTTCTTTTTCCGGACGGATGGTCGCTCAGATGTTCCCGTTCGCTGTAAAGCCAGGGCTTGCTCATTCAACAACTTGTCGGTCATCGGTGAGATGTCCAAAGGTGCTTTGCTGGCAGACCTGGTGGCGATTATTGGCTCCATCGATGTGGTGATGGGGGAAGTGGATAGGTAGGAATTAAGAATTTTAAAATGAAAAAAGAGCTGTTTTGCAGCTCTTTTTCATTTTTAGCAATTATTTTTTAACCTATGCTTCTTGCGCTACACCTACTAGATCGTGTTTTGCTAGGAATTCGGCAATTTGAACGGTGTTTGTTGCAGCTCCTTTGCGAAGATTGTCTGCCACGATCCACAGATTCAGCGTTTTGGGTTGAGACTCGTCGCGACGGATACGACCCACAAAAGTTTCATCCTTTCCGTGTGCGGTCAATGGCATAGGGTAAAGGTAGTTTTTAGGATCGTCCTGAACGATCACACCTTCTGCATCACTCAAAATCTGACGAACCTCATCGAGATCAAATTCATTCTCGAACTCAATGTTAACCGCCTCCGAGTGTCCTCCGATCGTTGGAATACGCACAGTAGTCGCAGTTACCGCAATGCTGTCGTCACCCATGATCTTTTTGGTCTCATTGGTCATCTTCATTTCTTCCTTGGTGTAGCCATTGTCCAAAAACACGTCAATATGTGGCAACACGTTCAGGTCGATCTGATGTGGATATACTTTTGCATTGCTGTGATCGCCTGATCTTTCAGCAAACAGTTGATCCACAGCAGCTTTTCCCGTTCCGGTTACGGATTGGTACGTAGAGACCACCACACGTTTGATTTTATATTTTTGATGCAAGGGATTCAACACCACCACCATCTGAATGGTAGAGCAGTTTGGGTTTGCAATGATCTTATCTTCTTTCGTCAATTCCTTGGCGTTGATTTCAGGCACCACCAGCTTTTTGCTGGGATCCATCCGCCATGCCGACGAATTGTCTATTACCGTAATGCCAGCTGCCGCAAATCTCGGAGCAAGTTCAAGTGAAGTGCCACCACCTGCCGAAAATATCGCAATCTCAGGTTTAGCCGCAATCGCATCTTCAAATCCGATCACCTTAATCTGTTTACCCTTGAATGTAACTTCCTTACCAACAGACCTTTCAGAGGCTACGGCCAACAATTCCGTAACCGGGAAATTACGCTCTTCGAGCACTTTAAGGATTTCGCCGCCTACCAGACCGGTGGCGCCTACTACTGCGATTTTCATTCTTGCATTAATGGTTAAATAAATGATTAAAACAATTCTCGACACTTCCAGATAATACAGAAACAACTGCAAATCAGAAAAGTGCCGCAAATTTACGAGGAAATTCGGAATGAATGTTGTTTTTGATGGAATTTGGACAATTAGGGTTTTGTATTGAAGAGTGACTTTTTATGACGACGTAAGTCATGAGTACCGCTCAAACAGATATTAACCAAATGAACAAACCAATATATCCCTTCACTATTCTAGATAACGGAGAGCGATTTGAATTTGAAAGTGTAAGCGAATATAAAAGAATTCGCAAGATTATCGAATTCAGGCAACTAGACATCCCAAATTTGTATAATGTCGCTTTGGTAGATGTTTTGCAAGATGGTTCATATGACGATATGAGAATTAGTGATAATAATGACATGGAGACCATTATGGCAACCGTTATGAAGATTATTCAATTATTTCTGACGTCTCATATAAAGGCAAAAGTGATGATTATGGGAAGTACGGCATCAAGAACAAGACTTTACAGGATCATCATTAACAAGTACCTTTCGGATTTCGAACTAAATTATGAAATTCATGGTATAGTTGATTGGAAGAATGAGGTTTTCCGCCGCAATAAAAATTATGATGCATTTCTTATTTTTCTTAGGGTAAACAACTGACAATATGAAAAATGTTGCTCCAAAACCGAAGCAGTATATTAAAACATTGAAAAAGGGATCTTACGACTCCTTGGACAAGGCTTTGAACGAAAAGCATAAAAATGCGACTGATTTCATTAAGAAGGTAACGTTGAAATTTTGAGATTCGGATAGTCTTCAGCCGTACGCAGATACTTTACCACGCCCAAACCGTCCTTGGCGTAACACAATAGTTCATCGTGATATCGTACGCGTCGACATCCGCTATGCGCTCAACAGGATTGAAAAAGGAAAGACCAATCTTGATAACATCCTTCCTGCATTGTGATAAAAACCGATCATAAAAACCACCCCCGTATCCCACCCTGTAGCCAAGCTTGTCGAAAGCGAGGAGTGGCACTATAACCACATCCATAGCATCCGGTTGGATCATAACGGCATGAAGCGGGTCAGGTTCCGGGATCCCCCATCTGTTTTCTTTCAAAACCGTTTGAGTGGTAAACTCGTAATGCTGCATCTGCCGAGTTCCTGGAACCACATAGGGCACAGCCACGATGACATCCTGAAACGATACCTGGCAAGCCGAGACTACTTTCCAGGTATCGACTTCATTTTTATTCGCATGTGGCAGAAAGGAATGAATAACCTTAAACCTCGTATTTCCAAGTAGATCCATGAGGGTAGCGATAATCAGATTGCTTTTCTGATCCAGTTCTGCCGAAGGCAGGGAAAGCCTTTGAGTTAAAAAATCATCTCGTAACGAGGCTTTTGTCACTGCTTAATAAATGGATTGTGAATGGATTTCGCTAACGGTTTATTTTGTGGTCTTGTACCAGTTCCCAATATCAAAAATTAATCCAATGCTGCCAATTCCGCTGTCGTCATTAATGTTGTTTTTTGTCACTTTATAGGAGTATCCATACTGAACCTGCAATTTCACAAAGCGATAGCCGCCTCTGACTGTGAGCGTAGGCTCAATAAATGCATGCGCTTTCTGATCCAAAATATCGAAGAAATTATCCGCACGCTCCTGACTGTTGTATCCCACAATTTCAGGTTTGGTGTATTTGAGTACTGACAGCCTTGGGCTAAGTGCAACCTCAAAGTATTGGTTTACCCAGCCCACGGACGGTTGAACAAAGTATTTGACCGCATCTGTATCCAGGGTTTTGGTATTATTGTCTTCCCTGATGCGAACATTGTACAACCCGGCCCCGCCATAGGCTTCGTAAGTGATCCGCTTGTCGGTATGGGCAAAATAGCCAATTCCAATCTCTGCACCTTTGCCGTTATTTTTAAAGGTTTTGTCATCGCTGGTATAGTTATTCAGAAAGCCGTTTGCCATGATGCCAATGTGATCCGTTACGGCTGTGGCGACCTGCAAATTGTTATTCGCAATCAAAGCTTTGAATTCTCCCTTTCCCTGTAAAAGGGGCACGTTGACCGCGTTTGGGGCATAAACAGTTCGGCAGGAAGCAAAAATGATGGTTCCCGCTAAGAGGAGCCCTACAGATTGAAGTGTGGATTTCATGATCAGGATATTTTAGGTGAAAAATTCCATTGGTCAGTTGATCATAGCGTATAAAACATAAGGATTCAAAACGCGTGCCAAAGTATCGATTACTTCCGAAAGTTAATTGTAAACTGTGATGCCGGGATACGTAGGATGAAATGAATAAAATGCACACAGCCAATTTACAATTCATTCATAACGTCTTCTACGTAAGTCAGCCGAGGATAAATGAAAGTTCATTACCATGTTTTTCGCCTTTTTACGCTATTGTTCGTACTTTCACGGCTGATTTTAAAATCTTTAACTATAGTATAGCATAAGACATGAGCAAAATTAAAGTTGCAAACCCCGTTGTTGAGCTGGATGGCGACGAGATGACCCGTATTATCTGGAAGTTTATCAAAGAAAAACTGATTTTACCATATCTTGATGTAGATATCAAATACTACGATTTGGGTGTGGAATACCGTGATGAAACCAATGATCAGGTGACGATTGATGCGGCAAATGCAATCAAGGAATATGGTGTTGGTATCAAATGCGCCACCATCACTCCAGATGAAGACCGCGTTAAAGAATTCAATCTGAAACAAATGTGGAAGTCGCCAAACGGAACGATCCGTAACATTCTGGATGGTACCGTTTTCCGTGAGCCTATCGTGATGAGCAATGTTCCCCGTTTGGTTACAAACTGGACAGCACCTATCATCGTGGGACGTCATGCATTCGGAGATCAATATAAGGCGACAGATTTCGTTGTACCAGGAAAAGGTAAACTGACCATCAAATTTGAAGGTGAGGACGGAAAAGTGATCGAGCATGAAGTGTATGAATATAAAGGACCCGGTGTGGCTATGGCGATGTACAACATCGACGAGTCGATCCGTGGATTTGCCCGTGCTTGTTTCAATGTAGCTTTGGGTAAAGGATGGCCATTATATCTTTCTACAAAAAATACGATTCTCAAAAAATACGACGGTCGTTTCAAGGATATATTCCAGGAAGTGTACGATACGGAATATGCAGGAAAAGTACATTACGAGCACCGTCTGATCGACGATATGGTTGCATCTGCTCTGAAATGGGAAGGTAACTTTGTATGGGCTTGTAAAAACTATGATGGTGATGTTCAGTCGGATACCGTTGCTCAAGGTTTCGGTTCGCTTGGTTTGATGACATCTGTATTGGTTACGCCTGATGGCAAAACCATGGAAGCAGAAGCGGCACACGGAACCGTGACGCGTCACTATCGTGAGCACCAGAAAGGACGTCCAACGTCTACAAACCCTATCGCTTCCATCTTTGCGTGGACACGTGGATTGGAATTCCGTGGCAAACTGGACGGCAACCAGCCTTTGATCGATTTCTGCCTTACACTTGAAAAAGTGTGTATCGAAACGGTTGAAAGCGGTAAAATGACGAAGGATCTGGCAGTTTGTATCCATGGCAACAAAGTAAACCACGGAGAGCACTACCTGTATACAGAGGAATTTTTGGAAGCAATTAACGAAAATCTGCAGGCTGCTTTGGCCTAACGATAATCAAGCAAAAAGAGCGCTGGTTTCCATGGAGATCAGCGCTCTTTTTGTTTACCTATTCCTGTTCTACTATTCCATCCAGGCGTAGGATTTGGTCACCGCTTTTTGCCAACCTTTATATAATTCGGTACGACGGGCCTCTTCCATGCTCGGGTTCCAGGTGTGCGCAACGGCCCAGTTTTGCTTAAGCTCGTCCGTATTTTTCCAGTATCCCACTGCCAAGCCGGCAGCGTATGCAGCACCGAGCGCGGTGGTTTCAGCCACGGCCGGGCAAACGACCTGCGTATTCAGCATATCGGCCTGGAACTGCATCAGTAGCTGGTTCAGCACCATTCCACCATCTACCCGTAACGAAGACAATTGAATGCCCGAATCCTGCTCCATCGCATTGACGACGTCAAGTGTCTGATAGGCGGTGGCCTCCAGTACGGCACGGGCTATGTGGCCTTTGTTGACGTACCGTGTCAGTCCGGCTATGACACCACGGGCATCGTTACGCCAGTAGGGTGCATATAAACCTGAAAACGCAGGAACAAAATAAGCGCCTCCGTTATCTTCCACCGTTTTCGCCAGTTTTTCTATATCACTGCTCTTTTGGATCAGTCCCATATTGTCGCGGACCCATTGAACGAGTGCTCCCGTCACCGCCACACTCCCTTCCAGGGCATATTGAACCGGTTGATCGCCAAACTGATAGGCAATCGTTGTAAGCAGTCCATTTTCCGACATTTTAATTTCGTTTCCGGTATTCATGACCAGAAAGCACCCCGTGCCGTACGTGTTTTTGGCCATACCGGGCTCGAAACAGGTTTGTCCAACCAATGCCGCGTGCTGGTCGCCGAGGTCACCCGCTACGGGCACACCGGGAAGTACTTCGTTGCTAACGGTCCCGTACACCTCACTGCTGCTTTTGATCTTTGGTAGCATATTGGCGGGAATGTTATAGGCCGTCAACATGCCTTTGTCCCAGTCAAGGGTCCGCAAATTCATGAGTTGTGTGCGGCTGGCATTGGTCACGTCGGTCACGTGGATGCCGCCGTGGGCTCCTCCTGTGAGGTTCCAGATCAGAAAAGTATCGATGTTGCCAAACAGCGCGTCGCCTTTTTCAGCATCTGCGCGCAGTCCGTCCACATTTTCGAGCAGCCATTGCAGCTTTAAGCCGCTGAAATAAGTTGATACAGGCAGACCCGTCACATCCCGGAACTGATTGAGCCCACCTTCTTTTTCGTAGCGCGCCACGAGTTCGGTGGTGCGTGTATCCTGCCACACCAGTGCATTGTAGTACGGTTTGCCGGTTCTTTTGTTCCAGACGACCGTCGTTTCCCTTTGATTGGTGATCCCTATCGCAGCGATATCCGCAGAAGTGGCCGAGACATTGATACGGGCTATGGCGATTACTTCCAGTGTATTTTTCCATATCTCTTCGGGATTGTGCTCAACCCAGCCCGGATGCGGGTAGATCTGCTCATGCTCCTTCTGCCCTACGGACACGATTTGTCCCTGATGATTAAATAAAATGCAACGTGTGCTCGTGGTTCCCTGGTCAATAGCTGCGACGTATTTGGACATGGTGGTATTTTGTTTGGCTTTATTTGCAATAAAGGAAGGATTGCCGGGAATTTAATGGTTTGAGGAGAAAATGGTGGAAATAGGGGGAGGAAGGGGAGAGAAGGAGGATTGAGAGAGCCAATGTTGACGCTCCTTAATGGAATGGGGAGCGACCTGAAACCTACTCAACCCGAGGCTGTATTTTTTGGAGGATCCGCGAGGAGAGATGCGCTTTTAACGGTATCTTCGAAAAAAATAGCTGAGACTACCATTGCATTTCCCCAAATCCCTGACCCACCCGCTCCTCAAAAAATCAGCCATCCTCTCCGGCTGTACAATACTCCTTTTCCTGATCCTGGACGTGGCTTTTCCCTTTAAGCCGCAAATACAGTACTCCACCCAGATCATCGCGGCAGACGGCACTACGTTACATGCTTTTTTGAGCAAAGACGATAAATGGCGCATGTACGCGCAGGCTTCTGAAATTACGCCGCTACTACGTAAAACATTGATTTACAAAGAAGACCGTTATTTCTATTTTCATCCGGGTATCAATCCGTTTGCAATGTTGCGGGCGGCTATTAATAATATTTTCACAGGCAGAAGAACCTCCGGCGCATCTACGATCACGATGCAGGTGGTAAGGCTGCTTGAACCTGAACGAAGGACGTACCTGAATAAATTGAAGGAATCCTTACGCGCCGTGCAGCTCGAACTGCATTATTCGAAGGAGGAGATTTTACAGTTTTACCTGAATCTGGTTCCGTATGGCGGTAATATTGAGGGTATCAGGGCGGCTTCATTGTTGTATTTTGGTAAAGCACCGCAACTGCTGAGCCTTGCTGAAATCACCGCACTGACCATCATCCCGAACCGCCCTTCGAGCTTGCGACCCGGTACCCGAAACGATGCGTTGAAGCTGGCGCGTAACGAATGGTTGAAACGCTTTGAAAATGATCATTTATTTGAAAAGACCCTCACAGAAGATGCCAAAGAGGAACCCCTGCACGTGCGTCGTCTGGCTGCGCCGGCCCTGGCACCTCATTTCGCGTTACGTCTGAAGAAGGATTTTCCCGGGCAGCCGGTGATCCAAACAAACCTGAAGGCCCAACTGCAGCATCAGATTGAGACTCAGGTTAAAAATAGCGTCAACCGTCTTCAGGCGATGAACATCCATAACGCTGCCGTTCTGGTGGTCAATAATGAAACCATGGCGGTGGAGGCATACGTTGGTTCTGCTGATTTCAAAAATCCTTTTGATGGCGGGCAGGTGGATGGGATTAGGGCCGTACGTTCACCAGGCAGTACACTGAAACCTTTGCTGTATGCGACGGCCTTTGACAAGGGATTCATTACACCAAAAAGTGTGCTGAACGATGTTCCTTCCAACTTTGGCGGATACGAGCCGGAGAATTTTGACCAGCATTTCAACGGCGCGGTCACCACAGAATTTGCCCTCGCCAATTCGCTGAATATACCGGCGGTAAAGGTTTTGAAAGAGATCAGTACGCCCGTTTTGATCGACAAACTCAAAAAGTCGGGTTTTAAAACGATCGACAGACAGTCGAAAGACCTGGGATTATCGATGATTCTTGGTGGCTGCGGCGTCACTTTGGAAGAGCTGACGCGGTTGTTTGCGGCTTTTGCAAATGAAGGAGAACTCCGCCCCTTGTCTTACCAGAAAGCAGGCGAAAAACCCGGGAAGGGCCATGCGATTATTTCAAAAGAAGCATCCTACCTGATCACCAATATCCTTACGCAAATTACCCGTCCCGACCTGCCGACCAATTTTGACAATACCTTTCATTTGCCCAAAATTGCCTGGAAGACCGGCACTTCGTATGGGAAGAGGGATGCCTGGAGCATCGGATACAACAGGCGATATACAGTTGGTGTGTGGGTTGGGAATTTCTCAGGGGAAGGTGTACCGGAACTGAGCGGTGCCAATATTGCTACACCGCTGTTATTTTCCATATTTAATGCACTGGATTACAACTCGCCCAAGGGCTGGTATAAAATCCCTGAAAACATTTCCATGCGAAAGGTCTGTGCTGCCAGCGGAGATATTCCATCGGATTTCTGCGACCATCAGATCACCGATGATTACATTATGGGTGTATCGGCATACCGGAAATGTCAGCACATGCGGTGGGTTTTTACGGATATGCCGGGGAAAATTTCCTATTGCACGTATTGCCTGCCCGAAGACGGCTATGAAAAACGCGCTTATCCCAACCTTGCGCCCGAGCTGATTTCCTACTATGAATTGCAAAAATTGCCTTACCAGAAACTTCCGCCGCACAATCCGGCGTGCTCGCGTGTATTCCACGAAGGTGCACCCTTGATTGTGAGCCCAAATGAGGGAAGCGAATATTACATCAGGAAAGACGAACCCCAACAAATACAACTGGCCTGCCAAACAGCCAGTGATGTGCAGGAGGTTTTCTGGTACGTCAATGATAAGTTGTCTAAAAAAGCATTACCGCATGAAGGTATTTTTATCAGTCCGCCATTGGGCAGGGTGAAAATCTCATGTAGTGACGATAAGGGAAGAAATTCGAATATCTGGATTACGGTGAAGCGGATGTGAATACCGAATTTCACGCAAAGATCACGAAGTTAAAAAAGCAAAGAACGCCAAGCCATTCTTTGCGAACTTTGCCCCTTTACTTTTCAACTTTGCGTGAAACTTTTTGCTAAACCCCCTGCTGCGCTTCTTGAAATAACACCTGCATCAAAGTCTGACCCACCGCTTTCAGCGTCTTTGGATCGATGTTCTCCATGGTGTCCTGTGTGGTGTGCCAGGCGTCAAAAAAGGTTTGGCTCAGGTTATTAGGCTGGGTATGTATAATATCGATCATGGGGATTTTGGCAACTTCGTTGACCGGTACATGATCGTCGGTAATGGCGTTGCCTCTGTCATTGATAAAAAAATTGCTGTACCCAAGCTGGGCAGCTATGCCCCAGACATTATTTACTACACTTTCGGCCATTTGCACAGAGTACCCTTCTTTTTGGAAAACAGCTCCCTTGGCCCCCACCATATCCAATAGTATTCCGAAATACGCGGTATAGTTGGGCGTATGTTTATTCGCCGCCCAATACTGGGAACCCAGGCAATAACCGCTGTATTTGTCAGTAGCGTCATCACTTCCCCAATCTTCGGCATCAAAAAGAATAATGTCCACACCGATGTCAGGCCTTTGGGTTTGTGCAGACAGCACCCGGGCCATTTCCAATAAGACCCCTACCCCACTCGCTCCGTCGTTGGCAGCCGGGACAGGCTTTGTTTTGTGCACAGAATCCTGATCGGCAAACGGGCGTGAATCCCAGTGTGCAGCAAGCAGGATGCGTTTGGAAGCGGTAGGATTAAAACTTCCGATGATATTGCGCGCGTTCAGTTTTTTACCATCATAAGTGGTTGCCACAAATGCCTGTTCTGTAACCTGTAATCCGTATTTTTTGAGCTTGTCGATCAAATAATCACCGCAGAGCTTGTGCGCCGGCGAGTTGGGCACTCTTGGGCCGAAGTCTACCTGCCTTTGTACAAAGGCGTATGCCGAATCGGGATTGAAAACCGGACTTGCGACGAGCTTAACTTGCTGTTCTGTGGTCTCTTCCGAACTGGTTTTGGTCTTACAGCCCTGCAATGCGCAGCAGACTGCGATTACAACGAATAATTGTCTGGCAAAAAAACTTCTTAAAAATAACATTCCGCTAACTTTTCTGATCTACCTCTATTTTTCCAATGATTACCTGAAATGTTACTCCTCGTAGGCCCATTCAATTTTTACTTTTGTATCGCGGATCACCAGTCCCTGTTGCTTGAAATAGGAACGTATCTGGTCCACTTTTTCGTAATTCTGAGCGGTTTTATATTCACGATACAAATTTAGCATGCCGTCAAGCACTTCATGACCTTCGGCGGGCTCCTCTTTTAACCCCAGCACATCTTCATAAAAAACCACGAAACGATCCTTCAGTCTGGTGAACAATGCTTCCCCCAATGCAGCCGGTTTCAGCTGTCCCATGTTGAGCATATTGATGTATTTCAACAGGCTGAACAGGTTGGCAAAGGCTACGGAGGTATTAAGATCATCATTCATTGCAGCATAAAAGCCTTCAATCGATTTCTCTATGTCCGCTTTTTTAGCTTCGTCGGGTTCAATTCCTTCCTCATGCACATAGGTAAGTAATTTGGAAACGCGCAGTCCGTTGGCTAACCTTTTATAACCTTTGTGCGCAGCCTTCAATGCGTCATTACTGAAATCAAGTGTGCTTCTGTACTGGCTCTGAAGCATAAAAAACCGCACGGTCATAGGGCTGTAAGCCTGATCAAGCAGTTCGTGATTGCCCGAAAACAGCTCAGCAGGCAGGAATGAATTACCCAGTGATTTTGACATTTTCTGTCCATTCACCGTCAGCATATTGGTATGCATCCAATACCTTACAGGGGTTACGTCCGTCAGAGCCGTGCCCTGCGCAATCTCGCATTCGTGGTGCGGGAATTTCAGGTCCATTCCGCCGCCATGTATATCAAATTGTTTGCCCAGATATTTGGCACTCATGCAGGTACATTCGAGATGCCATCCCGGAAAGCCCCGGCTCCATGGAGAATTCCATTGCATAATATGTTCGGGACTGGCTTTTTTCCAAAGGGCAAAATCAAGTGGATTTCGCTTTTCGGCTTGTCCGTCCAGTTCACGTGTCTCGTTGAGAAGGTCTTCCAATACCCTGCCCGATAGCTTGCCGTACTCATTTCCGGCTGCATTGTACTTGGTAATGTCAAAATAAACCGATCCGTTTGATTCATACGCCATTCCTTTGTCGATCAGGGACTGCACGGCTTCAATCTGTTCGATCAAATGCCCTGTTGCTGTGGGTTCGATGCTTGGCGGCAGAAGATTGAACATGGCCGAAACATCATGAAAATCATTGGTATAAAGCTGTACGATTTCCATCGGCTCCACCTTTTGAAGCTTCGCCATTTTGCCAATTTTGTCCTCTCCTTCTTCGCCATCGCCCACCAGATGGCCCACATCCGTAATGTTGCGCACATAGCGTACCTTGTATCCGATGTGGGTCAGATAACGGAAAAGAATATCAAATGAAAGGAATGTTCTGACATTGCCAAGGTGCACGTTGTTGTAAACGGTGGGTCCACAAACGTACATGCCTACATAAGGAGCGGCTATGGGGACGAATAAATCCTTTTTACGGGTGAGTGTATTGTATACTTTAAGCGGCTGGTAAGTTGTTTCGGCCATGAATGTTTTTACTTGAATATCAATTTTTGGGTTCGTATTTTTAAACTAAGGTTTAATTGCTGTATTGTTCAATTATTGATCATTTGATGTCTATGTATCTAATTATCAATATTGTAACAATGGAGCCACGTTGTGGACCGCAAATCAACCATTTACCTTGTAACCCGGACAACAACTTTTCATTTTTGATTTCGGTTTAATCTGTTTTCAACCCAGGTAATGATTTTTTCAGCTTCCGAAATTCCCATTTTAGCAATTTCAACGCTTCGGGATCCATCTATTCCCATACTAGTCTGGAGAATTTGCTGAGCGGTCACGAAATGTGACGTTATTTTTTTATCAATTTTATATAATTCGTCCTGATAATGATACTCTCTCTTATCTCCGGTTAACAGCGCGTCAATAGCCTTTAAGAGGCTACTGTAAACTGCGACTCCTGCTTTTTTTACGTAAGTCCTGTTCTGAACCAGTCCGTCTTTCTCCTTCGCTTGATCCGCTAGCATCGCTTTTGCGATATTAACGTTTCGCCTTGCTTCAATAATTGCTTCCATTTTAGTTGGCGATGAATGTTGACGATGAACCATACCCGGGGTATGGTGCTGCAAAAATAGCAAATAACCAATGATTGATTGCCAAGAGCTTAGGATATTCATTTCCCGTAAATGTACCATTCCATGGTTTTGATTATCTTCGCAGCGCTTTTGTTACAAAACACCATTGAAACTTACTTAAAATCAATACAATACTTATTTATGAGTTTATTAACCGTAGGATCTGTTGCATTTGATGCGCTCGAAACGCCGTTTGGCAAAACAGATAAAATCATCGGAGGTGCGGCAACCTATATCACACTTGCGGCTTCGTATTTCGTAAAGGAGAACAATCTGGTGGCTGTTGTAGGCGGCGATTTTCCTCAAAGCATGATCGACGTTCTGGAAGAACATGGTGTGAATACAGAAGGGCTTGAGATCGTTCCGGACGGTAAAACATTTTTCTGGTCGGGCAGATACCACGAGGACATGAACACACGGGATACGTTGATTACGGAACTGAATGTGATGGAGCATTTTGATCCGATCATACCTGATTCTTATCAAACTACGAAATATGTCATGCTAGGCAATACTGTTCCTGCGACCCAGAAGCTGGTGATCGAGCGCATGAACAACCGCCCCAAGCTGATCATGCTCGATACCATGAATCTGTGGATGAACATAGCGCTGGATGACTTAAAGGCTGTTTTGGCACTGGTGGATGTACTGACGATCAACGATGAAGAAGCACGTCAGCTTTCGGGGGAATACTCGCTACGCAAGGCAGCCATTAAGATTATGGGAATGGGTCCTAAAACACTCATTATCAAAAAGGGCGAGCACGGCGCACTTTTATTCCAGGATGAACACATCTTTTTTGCCCCGGCATTGCCGTTGGAAGAAGTTTTCGACCCAACCGGAGCGGGTGATAGTTTTGCAGGTGGCTTTATCGGTTATCTGGCGAAGACAGACGATATCTCGTTCGAGAATATGAAACGTGCGATCATTTATGGCTCCGCCATGGCCTCATTTTGTGTGGAGAAATTTGGTTCGGAACGTCTGGTCAATCTCACACAGGAAGAGATTGCAGCGCGTGTACAGCAGTTTGTACAACTTGCAAGTTTTGATATTGCTTAAACCCAGATTACGCATTAGATCATGGGCTGCAATATTATTTTGCTGCATAGGTATTTCAGTTCTTGTTTGACAGGCCCCGGCCTGCCTTCACTGCGAACTTCATTCCTATTTTGCAAAATAATATTTCGTCATCATTCCTATTGCGTAATCTGGGTTAAAAGTGATGTTGAAGCCGGCACGGGTGTTCCAGGAATGGTTATCCGTGCTTTATTTGTTGCGTACTTTTCTATTGCCCTTGCTAAAATAGCCTCACTGTTCCTAAATAAAGTATCCTGATTATTTAATGCCTTCTCATAACTTCAAACAAATGCAAACTTTATCAATGAAGAACCGGATCTGGATCAATGTTCTGATTTTCATCCTATTTGCCGCAACCAGCCGGGCTCAGCCTGTTGCTTTGCCGGAGTCCAAAAATAAGCTGCTGGTTATCGCACATCGGGGCAACCACGTGAAGGTTCCCGAAAACACGCTGGCATCTTTTAAAGAAGCGATCAAAGCGGGAGCGGATTACGTGGAGGTGGATTTACGTACCAGCAAAGACGGAAGGCTGGTGGTCATGCATGATGCAACGGTAGACCGTACCACCAATGGGAAAGGCAAAGTGTCGGATTTGACTTTTGAAGAAATAAAAAAACTTGAGGTTTTTAATCAAAACAAAAAAACCCACCGGGTACCTGAATTTGGCGAGGTGCTGAAGCTTTGCAAAGGGAAGATCAACATTTACCTTGATTTCAAGGAGGCTGATGTTGCTGAAACATTGAAGCAGATCAAAGAGGCAGGTATGGAGAAGCAGGTGGTGGTGTTTATCAATAAAATACCACAATATAAAAAGTGGCGGGAGCTGGCGCCTGACATGCCCTTGATGACCAGTTTGTTTGATGAGATAAAAAATGCGGATCAGCTGCGGATTTTTCTCGGGCAGGTGAAGATAGAGGTTCTGGATAACGTGCAGGACCGCGAAATGGTGAAAGCTGCTGCCGAGAATGGCGTAGGTGTATGGCTGGATGTCCAGGATCCGGCAGAAGGGCCTACTTCCTGGAAAGATGCGCTGGACAAGGGTATTCAGGGCATCCAGACAGATAAACCTGCCGAATTGATAGCGTATCTTAAAGCAAATGGCTGGCGTAGTGGAGTTCCGGATAAGACTATACCGGCGGATCCGACGACGATTAAAAAGCCCACTTATATTGTCTTGAAAGATGTTAAATATGGCTCGGCGCCAAATGGGGAAAATACACTTGATGCATTTGTCCCAAGGACTCACAATGACTCCACTAAATTGGTTGTGTACATCCACGGAGGCTCCTGGTCGGCAGGGAACAAATCGGAATTCCCTAAGCAACTGGTGGATGAACTTGTAGGGAAGCTGGGATATGCGGTGGTGTCCATCAATTACCGGCTGGTGAAGGATGGGAACAACAGATTCCCGGCGCAAATCGAGGATGTAGAGAAAGCGCTTCAGTATTTGTCGAAGAATGCAAAGAAGTTTCAATACGATGGCAATTCGTTTGCGCTGATGGGTGGCAGTGCGGGCGGGCACCTGGCGATGCTTTATGCCTATGGACACGATCCGAAAAAACAGGTAAAAACGGTGGTGAACTTATGGGGCCCCACGGACCTGACCGATAAGATGGTACGTGCCGATGGCAGTGACGCCGATAACACGGTGATCAGGTTTTTGGGTGAAAAAGATCCGAACGCACAGATTGCCAAAGATGCCAGTCCTTCTTATTTCCTGACCAAGGAAACCGGTGTTCCCACGATCCTGTTTCATGGAGGTGAAGATCCGCTGGTACATGTGAGCCAGGCTGAGAATCTGTATAAAAAGCTACAATCGCTGGGGATCACCTCACAATTTGAGCTCTATCCCAAAGAAAAACACGGGATGTCGGCTGCCGCTTCTGTAGATGTGTTTGCTAAGATGATCGAGTGGCTCAAGAAGTATTATCCGGCAAAGTAATATGTTTTTTAACCCGAAGAGCGTTTGTTTTTGAAACCACAAAAATAAACGCTCTCTGTATGAAACCCCATTATACTCTTTTGCTAGTCGCATTTGGGTTGCTTTGCTGTGATTCATCCCAGCGGCAAGCTCCGGAGTTGAAGGCCCCGGGCGTTTTGAAGGAAGGGTACTTTACTTGGGACATGGTGAATGCTGATATTAATCAATCCGTGTTGGTTGATCATATGACAGTGGATGAGGTTAAAGTTCTCATGCAGAAAATGCACAAAGCAGATCAGCAGTATAGGGACAGTCTACATCATGGGAACAAGGAAAACCAGAAGCACTATTTCCGTAAAATGTCAAGGAATGACGACGCCAATCTTCTTCTTCTTCATCAGATTGTCAAAAAATATGGTTGGCCCGGAATTCGGAATTTTGGACAGGCTGCCGCTGAAACTGCCTGGCTGGTAGTTTGGCATCACCGGGACAACAAGGATGTTTTGGGGGAATATTTACCTTTTATCGGGGAGGCGGTCACCAAATCCGAGATTCCTAAGTGGCATTACACCTCCATTGCTGATCAGCTCGCTCTTTTACGGAGCATAAAATAGGATGGGCGCGTCCGGCAAAACACATTTCATTGTTTCGATGTGACCAGATAAATCGGACAATCTTCAGAATGCGCCCCCGGCAAATACCCGGTGCTCATCAGAAACTCGTTTACAATTTCTCCACCGGTGAACTTGAATGTTTTTTTGAACAATTTCACCCATTCTTCTTTCGGCTTCGGATGATGCGCGTCCAGCCACCCTTTGAACGAGCCAAATTCCGTTCTCAATTGCAATATTCTTTGTGCGTTGACGATGGCCGCATTGATTTTGAGCCGGTTGCGAATTATTCCAGCATCTATTAAAAGCCTCTCACGATCCTGATCATCATAGGCTGCGATTTTTTCAATTGAAAATTGATCGTA
This sequence comes from Dyadobacter sp. 32, assembly GCF_902506755.1. Taxonomy (GTDB): domain Bacteria; phylum Bacteroidota; class Bacteroidia; order Cytophagales; family Spirosomataceae; genus Dyadobacter. The sequence continues at coordinate 4,638,818 of NZ_LR735258.1, forward strand.
AGCCCTACGAAAGCCTTCCTGTTTCCTTAGCATCAATGTCCAGCTCAGGCCAGCCTGGTTGATTTCCAGAATCAACCGCCCGAAAAGCTCATCATCACTATCAATAGGGAATCCATACTGATGGTCATGGTAATGCTTGTGAAGCAGATAGTCCGCTTGTTCGGAAATGTTCTGATTGACGTAATTGCAGTAGGACATTGATGCAAGGGCTAATGTTAAGGGATGATTCCAATCTGTACTTCTGTAATGTTGCGCTCCGGATTCCCGAAGTCCATATTCAGGTAGATCTCTCGGGTGAGGCCGTTCATTTGTAGATTTTGGGATTGAATTTCAGATATCAGGGCGCCATATGTTTCTCCCAGGCTACCCCAGTTGCCGAGATGCTGGGCAGTAAGGCAATGAAATGAATCGAGCTCTTTTAATCTGAACTCTGAATCCGAAGGTATCGAGGGGCCTGGTGTTACAGGAATTGCTATGGTTAAGGAAAACGGTGTGTCGGGTTGGCCGTCAGCTCCCTGGTAAAGCCAGTAAACGGGTCCTGTGATTTCCATGCTATTTTTTGCTGCATCAGCATAAAGCCTTTGCGCCACAACACGTACATACTGAAGCAGGGTTTGCATGGTGGTTTCTGTTTCGAAACACAGCACATGCATGGGTTGAATGGTTTTAATTTGCATCATTTTCTATAATTTGATTCGAATGGACGCAAAGAAATAGGCGGTAAATGACAAGTGTGTGTCAGTAGCCATGAGAAATTATCAACGTTTCCTGATCCTTCGGACCGTTTTTTGCAGCCATGGATAACTGATGTACACCAGCTTGGTAGCGCCGATGCCCACTCCGGCACCAAATAATACATCAGCCATCCAATGTTTATTATTTAAAACACGCATGGTTCCCACGGCTGTGGCTGTACTGTATCCGCCAATACTATAAAAAATGCTTCGCTGACCATATTCTTCGTGCAGAAGCGTGGCGTTGGTAAATGCTGTGGTTGCGTGCCCTGATGGGAAGGAATGATTATCCTCACCATTTGGTCTTGGATATTGAATGATCCGTTTCATGCTTTGGGTCACTCCCTGCGCGACCAGATTGGACACCAATGCCAGGATAAGCTGGTCACCCAGGGAATGTTTACCCTTTACACCTGCTGAGGCTAGTCCCAGGCTCACTACGGCTGGTGCATACGGAAGATAATCATCAGCATTGGTATGAAACGACGGATACCTGGAACGAACCTGGCTCTGCAACTGACGACTGATTTTACCCTGTGTGACCAATCCGGCTAGCGCAAGCGTGACCGGAGGAATTACGTCCATCGGGCGAACTACCCACAATGTTGAGTCCTTTTCCTGGGCCAGTGAAATAGTCCCCGACTGCATTTGTAATGCAAAAACAATGGAAAAGACCCAGCTGAAAATGGCGTTTTTCCTCATTAAGAGCATAATGTTGTTCATGAAGAAATTGGATACTGAAATCAAAGAATAGCTTGTCTCACCCGAATGAGTTTTTCCAGAAGCCCTTCGAGCTGATCCAGCGGTAGCATGTTGGCACCGTCGGATTTTGCTTCGGCAGGATTAAAATGAGTCTCAATAAAAAGGCCGTCCGCGCCTACTGCTATCGCTGCTTTGGCAATGGTCTCGATGAGTTTGGGTTTGCCGCCGGTCACACCCGAACTTTGATTGGGTTGCTGAAGGGAATGTGTACAATCCATTATGACTGGTACGCCAAAGGCACTCATTTCCGGTAGGTTCCTGTAATCTACGATGAGGTCGCCGTATCCAAAGCTATTTCCCCGGTCGGTCAGCATGACCTGGCACGAGGGGTTGATTTCATTCACTTTCTCCACAGCAAACCGCATGGAAGCACCTGAGAGGAATTGACCCTTTTTTACATTCACGGCCTTCCCAGTGCGGGCGGCAGCGGCTAGCAACTCCGTTTGGCGACAGAGGAAAGCCGGAATCTGAAGAACATCGACATATTCTGCCGCGAATGCAGCTTCGTGTGACTCGTGGATATCTGTGACGGTGGGTACTCCAAAGGTCCTGCCCACTTCTTCGAGTATTTTCAGCGCCTTTTCGTCACCGATGCCGGTAAATGAATCGACTTTTGTCCTATTTGCTTTTCGGAAAGAGCCCTTGAAAATATAAGGAATCTGCAGGCGGTCTGTCAGCTTTGCAATGTGCTCGGCAATTCTCAGCGCCATGTCACGCCCCTCAATAGCGCAGGGGCCTGCCATTAGGAAAAAAAGTGAAGATTCAGCGTTCTTTAATTTGGGGACTGATAGCATGCTTACCGGAATCGGATAATTATTATTGTTCGGCAAAGGTAAAGTTATCCGTAATGTTATCTAGGTATTTGGTCAAATTCATGGAACATAAGGTATAATCATTTGATTTTCTGTTTTTTTTAAATCACCCGACGTAAAACACAATTAAAGTGAGCCGCTAAAAAAATTTTGACAAAGTGAATTGAAATATCTTTCTTTGTGGCGATTTTAACCAAAAAGTGTTTACAAAATGTCAGCAATTGCAGAAAGAGTTAAGCAAATTATCGTCGAAAAACTCGGCGTTGAAGAGTCGGAGGTAACGCCAGAAGCAAACTTCCAGAACGACTTGGGAGCGGACTCTCTAGATACCGTAGAATTGATCATGGAATTTGAGAAAGAATTTAACCTTTCTATCCCAGACGATCAGGCCGAGAACATTGGTACAGTTGGTCAGGCTGTAGCATACCTGGAAGAAAACGTGAAGTAATTCGGTTTCTACCAGTTATCATCTTCTTTTTTTCTGTCCTTATTTTATGAGTTTTAAGCGCGTTGTAATTACTGGAATGGGTGCATTAACGCCCATTGGCAATGATGTTCCTACCTATTGGAAAAATTTGGTCGCAGGCGTTAGCGGGGCAGCCCCTATCACACGGTTCGATGCCGAAAGGTTTCGTACCAGGTTTGCCTGTGAGGTCAAAGGATTGGACATTAATGATTACATCCCGCGCCAGGAAGCTCGTAAAATGGACCCTTTTACCCAGTACGCCGTCATTGCAGCAGACGAGGCAATGAAGGACGCCGGCTTTGGCGCAGATACGCTTGATCTCGACAAAGCCGGTGTAATATGGGGCTCCGGAATAGGAGGTTTGAAGACCTTCGAAGACGAAGTAACCAATTTTGCTGAGAACGGAAAGAATCCGCGGTTTAATCCGTTTTTTATCCCCAAAATGATTGCGGACAGTGCCTCTGGTGTGGTTTCTATCCGATACGGATTCAGAGGACCCACTTTTATAACGGTCTCTGCCTGTGCATCTGCAACCAATGCCTTGATAGATGCATACAATTATATTCGGTTGGGTATGATGAATGTGTGTATTTCAGGAGGATCGGAAGCCGCTGTTACAAGTGCAGGGGTGGGAGGTTTCAACGCCCTTAAAGCGCTTTCAGAAAGGAACGACTCACCTGAAACCGCCTCACGTCCTTATGATCTGGACAGGGACGGCTTTGTGTTGGGTGAAGGGGGTGCCGCGCTTATACTCGAAGAGTACGAGCATGCCAAAGCGCGCGGAGCAAAGATTTATGCAGAGATGATCGGTGGTGGTATGTCGTCGGATGCCTATCACATTACCGCTCCACACCCGGAAGGATTAGGGGCATTTATGGTAATGAAAAATACGGTTGAGAATGCAGGCCTACAGCCGGAGGATGTGGATTATATCAATACCCATGGTACTTCAACAGGCCTGGGTGATCCGCAGGAAATCAAAGCAATTGAAAGATTTTTTGGAGAGCATGCTTACAACCTGAGCATCAGCTCAACCAAATCGATGACCGGGCACCTGCTTGGTGGTGCCGGTGCTATTGAGGCCGCCGCCTGTATCATGGCGATACAGGATCAGATCATTCCGCCTACCATCAATCATTTTACGGACGATCCGGAAATTAATCCCCGACTGAACCTTACTTTCAACAAGGCTCAAAAACGCAAGGTCAATATTGCACTAAGCAATACTTTTGGTTTTGGCGGTCACAATGCTTCCGTCATTTTCAAAAAGTATGAAGGCTGATTAAATTATTACCCTTGGCAAAACGTATTCTTTTACCGATACTCTCTCTTTTCAGAACCGGAAGTGCTGAGGATAAAAAATTTAAGGAATCCATCGCCCATGTAATTGGCGACAGGCCTTCTAATCTGGGGGTTTATCAGCTTGCATTTCGTCATACGTCTGCATCCCGGGAAACGGCTATCAAAGGTTTCCGTGAGTCGAACGAAAGACTGGAATATCTGGGAGACGCCGTTTTGGGAATGGTTGTTGCCGAGTTTCTCTTCACAAAATATCCCTACAAAGACGAAGGTTTCCTTACCGAGATACGTTCCCGGATTGTCAACAGGGAATCCCTGAATCAGATTTCCAGAAAGCTGGGACTCGATAACCTCATTGAATACGATGGAAACCGCCGCGGCATGTCTCCACGTTCTTCCATGTATGGAGATGCACTGGAAGCATTCGTAGGTGCCATTTATCTCGACAAGGGATTTCGGTTTACACGTACTTTCATTGTGAGCAAGCTCATTACACATTACGATCTGGACAGCATTATTCAAAATAATGCGAACTTCAAAAGCCTCATTATCGAATGGGCGCAGCGCGAAGGAAAAGAGATTCGTTTTGAAATACTGGAGGAGCGCGGAACCCGCCATCACCGGGAGTTTATTTCTCAGATACTGGTCAATGACGAGCCATTCGCCACGGGCAATGGTTTTACAAAAAAGAAAGCAGAACAGTCTGCATCTGAGCAAGCCTGCTTGTTGCTCGAACTGAAGTAAGAATCAGTGAAAGCTTTGCCTTATCTCCTGTAATTTTTCTTCATAAGAAGCGCCCACCGGGATCATTTCCCCTGCAACCCTTATCTCCTGACGTCCTATTTTTTCTATCTTATTGCGCGCAATCAGGTAGGATCGGTGAATTCTGATGAATTGGCTATGCGGAAGAACCGCCGATATCTCACTCAGAAATTGTCTGCTCAGAAGTTTCCGGTTTTTCAACACAATGGAGACATAATTACCTTCCGCCATCACGTACAGGATTTCGTCGAGGAAAACCTTCTCTTCCTCGTAACCGGTTTTTATGAAAATGAATTTATCCGCCTCCCCCACGCTCAGATTTTTTATTTCCAGGGCTTTGTTACAAGCTTTGGTAAAGCGAACCAGGGAAAAGGGCTTTAGCAAATAATCGATGGCATCAAGCTCGAAACCCTGCACGGCGTATTCCGAATAGGCAGTGGTAAAAACAACCATAGGTGGCTTGGGAAGGCAATTGACAAACTCGATTCCAGAAATGTCGGGCATTTTGATATCCAGAAATATCAGATCGACCTTTTGATTCTGAAGGTACGGAATGGCGTCGAAGGCATTGGTAAAGCAATGGGTCAGCTCCAGAAACGGCACTTTGACAGCATGCAGTTTTACAACATCCAATGCCATGGGTTCGTCGTCGATTGCAATTGCCTTAATCTTATTCATCTGTAAATATTAAAATTTTCATGGCTAATAAATACTTACCAGTTCAAAGTAAGTGCAATAAAATAGTCTCTTTCCGATTTCTGAATTTCAAGGGTATGTTTATCGGGATAAATAAGATGAAGGCGTTTTTGCACATTCTCAAGCCCAATTCCCGAACGGCCTTCCTCTGGATCGTGTATCGGTGTTTTATGAATGGAGTTATGCACTTTAAAGTAAATCCTGGTGGTGTCCATCGTTAGCGTTATGTAAATCCAGGAAGGATTTTGAAAGCTGATCCCGTGCTTGAAAGCATTCTCGATGAATGGATTCAACAGCATAGGAGCAATGTATATCTCTCTTTCAGCCTCCTGAATGTTGACACGGATCTCGATGTTTTGTGTTTGGTCCAGCCGCATGCGCTGGAGAGCAATGTAATTATGCAGATATTCGATCTCACTGCTCAGTGGAATGCGGTCATGGTTGTTTTCGTGTAACATAAAACGCATCATGTCGCCGAGTTTCTGGATCCCGTCGGCTGTTTTTTCGCCTTTTTCGATCAGTGCAGTTGCGTAGAGGCTGTTCAAGGCATTGAAAAGGAAATGGGGGTTTATTTGTGCACGGAGGCTGGTGAGTTCGGCAGATTTGTTGGAGACCTGGGTGGTTAGTTGGGCCTTTACCTGTTGCTGATCCTTTCGGTAATAGGAGATAGCAAGGCTAAAAGCATATAGCCCTGTTATAATGATAATCTGGGTGGGAAGGGAGATGTAAAAAAAGCGTAACATGATTGCAGTAATCAATGCAGTTCCTGCTCCAAGTATAAGAAAGTGAGTTAAGAAAGGCAGATAAAAATCTGTGGGCCTGGATGGATTATGGAAAGCCGGATACATTTTTTGGATGTAATGCTCCTGTAGACAATATACCGTGATTCCAAACGGGATTATAGCAAGCAATTGCCTTATCCCAACAGAGAGCATAAGGTTAGGTATCAATCTTTGACTAACCATAACCGCTAAGGCCAGGGCGCTGATCAGAAAAACGATGATGTAATTTAGCGCTCGCCCGTTTGGGTCTATCTCGAGCTTTTCGTAAAGTTTGTAATACAATTGAGAAAGGATCTCGTAGAGACATAAAAGAGAAAGAATTGCTACCGAATCCGATAAGACAAACTTTAGACGAAAATGGGTTACATCATTCAGGCCAATGATTTGCCCCATGGCATTACTTCTTACATCAACATTGATGGTGTTTAGCAGGATGAAGGTTCCGCTAAGGATAAGACCCATGTCTATTGTGAGGACTGTTAGTAAAGCAGCGGTTAGTTTTCGCTCTTGTAGTTTTGGAAAGAAAAGGAAATGAAATAGATACCAGGCAATCAGGAATATCGTCGCAGCCACAATTACCGGCATATTGTGATTCCACGTATGATCGTAGGGAATAAGATCCTGCAGAATCTTTTGGACAGACACGCCCTCTTCTCTTGCCGCGTTTATCTTATCCTCAAATCGGGCTGCGTCGTAAAGCAAACTTTGTGCAACATAAGCGGCTGCAACGGTGGGCACCAATGCCAGCTCAAACCTTCGAATCGTATATTTGTTTACCATTGCTCTTCTGTTTTTTTTCAAAACTAGAAAGGGAAGTAATGCAGAAGTAATAAATGGTGTGTATCCCTGGGAATATGGGATGGAAATGGACCTTGCGGCATTTGGAATGTCATTTTTTCAATGAATATAAATAAAAGAGACAAAATGACATACAATTTGATGAAAACTACATTTATATGCCATTTTGTCTTACATGTTTCAGTATAATCTGTTTTGGTACAAAAGTTGATCATTACTGCTTATATCACGGTATGGAAGTTATCGGATACCAGACTTAAAACATCATCACTTTAAAATTTTATAATCATGAGCACATTAGTTAAAACACAATTTGCACCTAAAAACTTTAATGGATTTTTTGGTAAAGACTTACTCAATGAACTTTACACCCCGGCATTTTCGGGAAGTGTGCCCGCAGTGAACGTGCTGGAAGGTACAGAAGGTTACAAGATCGAAGTCGCTGCACCTGGATTACAGAAAAGTGATTTCAAATTGAACCTCGAAAAAAATCAGTTGACAATTTCTGCTCAGAAAGAGCAAAAAGAAGAGGAAGTGACTGAAAAGTACACCCGTCAGGAATTTAAATACAACTCTTTCCAAAGGACATTTACCCTGCCCAACTCTGTGGATGGAGAAAAAATCGTGGCCAGCTATGCCGACGGAATCCTGAGTGTAACCTTACCAAAAAGGGAGGAAGCAAAAGAAAAGCCCGCCCGTGAGATTGAGATTGCGTAATTGTTAAGCATATCCGGGGCGTTATTTTTCAAAAATAGCGCCCTTTTTTGTGCACATTTGGCCAGATAATATGTTAGTTTACTTTGGCAGGATATTTTAGATGATTTTGAGATTAAATATCTTTGTTAAAATATGTTAAACGCCTCGAATCCGGGAATAATTTATTATTTGCTTTGCGTTATTGATTTACAAAATTTTTAACCCCAACATATGGATATGAAAACAAATTGGAAAGGTTTAGTGCTGGTTGGGTTGCTTTCAAGTGCAACAACCCTTGCCGGTTTTAAACTATTGAGTACAAATGATGGTGATAAATCTGTAATTTTTAAGGAGGCCCCTTCGGAGTCACTGGCTAAGTTCACTTCCACAGGATCGCCTGCGGGAGCACCCGGTGATTTTGTATACGCGGCCGAAGCCACTACACCTACCGTGGTGCACATTAAATCTACCATGACGCAAGCACAATCGCGTGGTGGTGGTAGCCAGGGACAGATGCAGGATATGCTGCGTGATTTCTTTGGCGGTGGTGGTTTTGGTGAAGATTTCGGCGGGAGAGCCCAGCCTCAAGAGGCATCGGGTTCCGGCGTGATTATATCCTCGGATGGCTACATTGTGACGAACAACCACGTAGTAGAAGGCGCCCAGGAGCTTTTGGTGACTTTGTCTAATAAAAGAAAGCTTAGGGCAAAAGTGATCGGAACAGACCCGTCGACGGACATTGCCGTGATACAGGTCGATTCAAAAGACTTGCCTGCAATTACTTTTGGAAGTTCCGATGCCGTGAAGGTAGGAGAGTGGGTAGTAGCGGTAGGTAATCCTTTTAATCTTGAGTCCACTGTAACTGCGGGAATCGTGAGCGCGAAAGGACGTGGTTTGGGTATTATTGGTCAGCAAAGACGTGGCTACGGTGCGCGGCCAGCTTCCAACACAGGCGGTGATTCACCTCTGGAATCTTTTATTCAAACGGATGCAGTCGTGAACCCAGGTAATAGTGGTGGCGCACTTGTAAATCTGAAAGGCGAATTAATCGGTATTAACACCGCTATTGCGAGTCCTACGGGAAGTTTTGCAGGATACGCATTTGCGGTACCTTCCAGCATCGTAAAGAAAGTCTCGGGCGATCTGATCAAATTTGGGAATGTTCAAAGAGGATATCTGGGCATCGTACTGGATGAGCTGGACAGCAAAAAGGCAGAGGATTATGGAGTAAAGGTTAGTGAAGGCGTTTTTGTAAAGGAATTTGCTGAAAACAGTGCAGCAAAAGCAGCTGGTGTGAACAAAGGTGATGTGATCGTAAAAGTGGAAGGAATTCCGGTAAATTCGGTTCCTGAACTCCAGCAGGCGATTGGTTTGCACAAGCCTGGCGACAAGGTGAATCTGACCGTAAACCGGGATGGTAAAGAAAAAGATCTGAACATCACCCTTCGTAACCGTACAGGTGGATCCGACATCATCAAACGTGATGAATCTGCGGTAGCAATGAGTGTGCTGGGAGCCGAGTTTGGCAACCTCACAGATCAGGAAAAGCAACGTCTGTCGCGTTATAAAGTGGATGGTGGTGTGAAGGTTGTCGCCGTAAATAGTGGCAAGCTTGCTCGTTCAGGAGTTGAGGAAGGGTTTATTATTTCAAAAGTGAACGGTAAATCCGTTCGCTCTGTGAAAGAACTGGAAACGGCCCTTGCCGGTAAAAGTGATTCTATGGTTCAGTTTGAGGGGTTGTATCCCGATGCTCCCTACGACTTGTTCCAATTCGGATTCCGTCTGTAATTGAGTATTGATAAAAGTAAAAGGGTCTGAGATGAAATTCATCTCAGACCCTTTTACTTTTATAGGTTATTTAGAGCAGATACTTAAGTTTAACCACTTCTTTTTCGCTCAAAAAGCGCCATTTACCACGTGGCAATTCCTTTTTGTTAAGTCCGGCAAACACCGTTCTGTCCAATTTTTGAACCTCATAGCCGAGGTGCTCAAATATCCGTCGAACGATGCGGTTACGGCCACTGTGAATTTCTAGTCCGACAACCATCGCGTCCGCAGTAACGATGCCCACTTCATCCGGCTTTATAAATCCGTCTTCCAATTCCAATCCCGCCTGAAGCTTTTCAAAATCTTCGGTGGTGATCGGTCTGTCGAGTTCAGCCTGGTAAATCTTTTTCACACCGCCCGAAGGATGTGTCAGTTTCACTGCCAGCTCGCCATCGTTGGTCAGCAAGAGTAACCCAGTAGTATTTCTATCCAGGCGGCCTACGGGATAAACCCGCTCAAAACAAGCCCCCTGTATCAGATCAAGTACTGTTTTGCGCTCTTCCGGATCGTCGGTGGTGGTGATGTAATCCTTCGGTTTGTTGATCAGGATGTACACCAGCTTTTCAGGGTTCAGTGCCTTTTTGCCATATTTTACTACATCTGTGGGCATCACTTTATAACCCATTTCTGTAATAATTTTTCCATTCACAGATATCTGGCCCGAGGCGATGAGGTCGTCTGCTTCTCTGCGGGAGCATATCCCTGCATTGGAAATGTACCGGTTTAGGCGCATTTCTGGACTTTCCTTCTTGGGTTTTATGCCCGATTTCTTCTCATAACCAGCCAGGTTGTATCGGGGAGCACTTTCGAAATTCCCCACACGACGGTTTGCGCCTTCATCAGATGCATTATTTATTTCCGACTCTTCAGAATCTTTTTTTTTAAAGACTGGTTTCTCGCTTCTGCTGCGTTCACCAAAAGTACGATCTTCTCTTGGCTTAAAACTGCGTGCATCGCCCTGACGATCATCTGATCTGGATCGGTCGGAACCTGGACGATCAGCCCTTGGTCCGAAGCCTTCTCTTTTTTCTCCTGGCCTAAAATCACTTTTAGGCTTGAAATCACGGCTATCCCGATCTGCACGGTTGAAAGGCTTTTCAAATCCTTCTTTAGATTTGAAGTCGGCTCGTGGTTTAAAGTCTCTGGAAGTGTTGTCGCGGTCTGAGAAACGAGGTCTATCCTGACCGGGTCTGTCCTGACCGGGTCTGTCTGAATTGAACCGATCTGCACCTTCTCTTCTGTTTCTTGAATCAAATTCACCGCGTGGTTTAAATTCACGTGGCCCGCTATCTCGTCCTGATGAACGCGGAGAATCAAATCTTGGCTTGTCAAACCGGGGTTTGTCCGGGCCGGATCTATCACTTCCGCGGGTAAACTCTCCTCTGGGCTTGAACGCGCCGGTATCTCCATCACGGCCTGCGCTGCGTGGTTTCTCGTAATCGGGTTTATCAAAACGGGGACGTGCCGTGTTTGGGCCGGAATTTTCCGAGCCATTCGGGCTCCGGAAGCTGGATCGTTTGATGCTGGGTTTACTGAAACGACTTTCTCCCTCAGGCCGGGAAGATGTACGGGTAGCAGAGCGGCCGCTGGTGGTGCTTCTGCGGAAGGTCTTTTGACCCTCAGTAGCAGGACGGGAATCGTTTCCGCCCTTGCTGGTGTTAATTCTTTTTCTCATTAGGAATGCAGTATCACTACTGGATTTTGGTTCCTCTTTACAACTTATGTGCGAAGCTGGTTTGCGGATTCATAACCGATGTTATGAAGTAATGCCAGTTTTGCTGGCTGTCGCTAAAACGCATTGACGTACGTATCTGATGATCAGAGTACTATGTATTTAAATTTAAGGCTGCAAAGATACAGCAATTTTCGATTGCTAACTAATTAATCTGACTTGCGAATATTTGACCTGTTCGTTTGGTGAATGCGTACAGTATTAGCGGTGGTAAATATTCTTCTTTCTTTTTATGTGAAATCGCAAAGCAACTCGTTTATAATAACGATCAGGAAAGGCCGTTTTACGGCTTATCATGGAACCTTCAACAATAGAAAGATATTTATGCCGACGGAAACAAAGGTCCAGCCACTATGGAAACCAGGCAGGAATCTGACAGAACAATCCAATCTGAAAAAGTATATGGACTGGCTTTTTGTCAAAAAGGGGCTTTATTTTCGCTCTTATCAGGATCTATGGGACTGGTCTGTTACGGATCTGGAAGATTTCTGGGAAAGCCTTTGGCAGTATTTCAATATTAAGTCACACGATATTTATCTGGAAGTGTTGGTGAAGCCTCAGAGAGGCATGATCGGTACCAAATGGTTTACACGCTCGAAAGTGAACTATGCAGAACATATTTTCAGAAATAAAACCAGGGATCGACCGGCTTTGCTTTATCAATCCGAAAGCAAAGGGCTGGCGGAGGTCTCCTGGGAAATGCTTGAGGCGGAAGTTTCAGCAGTGGCTACCTGGCTGAGGCAAAGAGGCGTGCGTCCCGGGGATCGGGTTGCGGCTGTTTTGCCCAACCTGCCGCAGACGGTTGTTGCTTTTTTAGCTTCGAATGTGGTCGGCGCCGTGTGGTCATCCTGTTCTCCGGATTTTGGAAAGGCGGGCATCGTGGATCGATTCCTGCAGATCGAGCCCAAAGTGTTATTTGTGGCTGACGGTTACCAATACAACGGGAAGATTTTTGATTCGTCGACTAATAATCAGGAACTGGCTATGGCGCTGCCAACCCTAAGGGATGTTGTGGTGATATCCAATATAAATTCCGGGGTAAAACAGGAACGGAGTACATCCTGGGAAGATATTTTGCATCTTCCACATTTGGGCCTTGACTTTGAAGAAGTGAATTTTGATCATCCGATCTGGATATTGTATTCGTCCGGCACTACGGCCAAGCCTAAAGCAATAACGCATAGTGTCGGAGGTTGTTTACTGGAGCACATGAAGGCGCTTACCCTTCACCAGAATGTGAAACCTGGCGACCGCTACTTTTGGTACTCGACTACTGGCTGGATGATGTGGAATTATGCCTTGGGCTCTCTGCTTTGTGGAGCTACCCTGGTTCTGTATGATGGCGCACCAGCCTATCCTTCTCCGCAGGTTCTTTGGTCACTGGCCGACAATGCCAAAATTAATCATTTTGGAGGAGGGGCAGCGTACTTTATTGCTTCCATGCGGGCTGGTACTGGGATCACGTCCGAGCGATTGAAGCACCTGGAAACCATAGGATCAACCGGCTCACCGCTGCCACCGGAAGCCTATGTTTGGATATATGAAAATATCAAAAAGGACGTCTGGCTGATTTCGCTGAGTGGAGGAACGGATGTTTGCAGTGCGTTTGTGGGAGGTTGCCCGATTCTACCTGTTGTTGCCGGAGAGATACAGTGCAGGATGCTTGGGGCCAGGGTGGAAGCATTTGACGAATCCGGGCAAGCACACATAGATGAACTCGGCGAGATGGTAGTTACCCAGCCCATGCCTTCGATGCCTATCTACTTTTGGAATGACCCGGAAAATGAACGCTATGAGGCAAGCTATTTTGAAATGTATCCCAATATTTGGCGCCATGGAGACTGGATCAGGATTACGCCAAAAGGATCGGTGGTGATACACGGGCGCTCAGATGCAACGTTGAATCGCGGCGGTGTGAGGATTGGTACAGCAGAAATTTACAACGCCGTGGAAAGTCTTGACGAAGTAAAGGACAGCCTCGCGGTTTATCTTGAAAAATCGGATGGAGGTGGCACCATTTCCTTGTTTGTTGTATTGGCGAATGGGCATATACTTTCAGACGAATTGAAGAAAAAAATCAATGGCAGGCTGAAAGAGCAGTATACCCCCCGCCATGTACCGGATACCATAGAGCAGGTCAGTGACATTCCTTACACCATCAGTGGTAAGAAAATGGAAGCGCCGGTGAAGAGAATTTTGATGGGGGAAGATCCGGACAAATGTGTGAATCGGGATACCATGCGGAATCCTGAAGCTTTGAAAGGGTTTGTGTAGATAGGATGCTTTTTAATAAGGCAACGCCAGGGAGTGAGTGCTGCCTTTACTCCAAAAACTGATTTAAGGTGATGGGAATTTTTACATCACCCAAAGGCAAGCACAGTCTATCCTGACTATTTTTATCCGGTACAGGATAAAGTAATGTGTCGCCTCCAGAAAGCAATGACGATCCCATTCCCGTACGATATTTTATCATTGGCAGCAATCTAAAAATTTACGTTTTACCCAAAGGTATATCAAAGGAAATTAACGTACTCTCCGGTACCAATGTCTGGGTCATGGTACCGTCTATTTGCCCCAGCCTCAACCGTTAATGGTCAATCGTTAGAATTAGTCATTTGATTGATCGGTAATATCCTTACTTTCTCCTTACAGATTTGTGGTAGTAAATGAGAAAGTTGAAGGTTCTTCGAAACCAGGATAGAAAATTTCCAATATTTGTACCCATAACACCGCTAAAAAAATTTCATAACTTTTGATTTTCTCAAATCTCTTTTCCTATCTTTGTAACCATTATTACCAAGCCTATTCAATGGTAATTCGATAGACTATGAATTTTACATGTAATACTATTGGTTGGTGGCGCGCACGTCTTAACAGGATGGACGAGTAAGCTACTGTATAGTATGATATGATATACTTTTTCACGGGCTCGCTGTTCTTCCAACAGCGGGCCTTTTTTTGTTACAAACACCATTCACAATAAAAATGGATAAAACAGCCAAAACCTTTTCAATAACAAGCACTTACAAGAAACTTTTAGCAGATACACTGACACCGGTCTCTATCTATCTCAAGCTTCGCGACCGCTTTGTCAACACCATTCTGCTGGAAAGCTCGGATTACCACGGAAATGAAAATTCATTCACCTATATCTGTTGCGATCCCGTTGCATCCTTCAAGTTGAACAACAGCCAGGTAACCGAGGTATTCCCCGATGGACAGAATCAATCCTACACCTTGCAAAACCCAAAGGATGCCGTTCAGGCGTTGTATGGTTTTGCGCAAAGTTTTGTTTCCGAAAAAAATAAGTTTCCGTTTATAACCAACGGGCTTTTCGGACACATGACCTATGACGCGGTCACTTACTTCGAAGATATTGATATTCAACCTGCCAGTACCAATCCTGAAACGGAGATTGACCAGATCTTTTACCAGGTATTTCGATATGTTATCGCAATAAACCACTTTAAAAATGAGCTGTATATTTTTGAACACCAGTATGGGGATAACGCAATTGAAAATGGCCTCGAGCAAATTGAAATCCTGATTAAAAACCGGAATTTCCCGAAATATGATTTCAAGATCGTGTCCGATGAAACTTCCAATGTGACGGACGACGAGATGCGCAAAGTGATTCAGCAAGGCATTGATCATTGTTTGCGGGGGGATGTATTCCAGATCGTCCCTTCACGCCGTTTCAGCCGCGATTTTCAAGGGGATGAGTTCAACGTGTACCGGGCACTTCGCTCCATCAATCCCTCTCCATATTTGTTCTATTTCGATTACGGGAATTACAAAATTTTTGGGTCCTCACCAGAGAAACAGATATTTATAAAAAATGGTCAGGCTGAAATCCACCCCATTGCAGGCACTTTTCGCCGGACCGGGGATGATCAGGCTGATGCAGAAGCTGCTCAAAACCTTTTAAACGACCCAAAAGAAACCGCTGAGCATGTCATGCTGGTGGACCTTGCGCGCAATGACCTGAGCAGGAGCTGTGACGCCGTGAAAGTGACCAACTACAAGGAAGTACAGTATTATTCCCATGTCATACACCTTGTTTCAAAGGTTGTAGGCAAAATGAATGAAGGTGTTAACCCCCTTCAGTTGGTCGCAGATACATTTCCTGCCGGAACACTTTCAGGTGCACCGAAACACAATGCCATGAAACTCATAAACCAAATGGAAACCAGCAACCGAAGCATTTACGGCGGAGCCATTGGTTTCATGGATTTCAATGGAGATTTCAACCATGCTATTGCCATCCGTACGTTCTTGAGCAAGAATAATTCTTTGTTTTACCGTGCAGGGATGGGAGTCGTTGCCAAATCCGTCGTTGAAAGTGAGTTACAGGAAATTAACAGCAAACTAGCGGCTCTGAGAAAAGCTATCGAATTTGCAGAAGAGATTTAGAAGAAGCTAAAAGAAATACATGTCACAGATCAAAATTTACGGTTTAAGGGCCCATCTGCAATCCAAAAGAGAACTGCTTTCGGACACATTGCATGCATGTATTGCAGAAGCATTTCAATATCCCTTAAACAAACGGGCGCATCGCTTTTTTTACCTCGATCAGGAAGACTTCTTTTATCCCGAAGGCAGAAGTGATCAATACACAATTATTGAAATTTCTTTGTTTGAAGGGCGTTCCATAGCATCTAAAAAAAACCTGTACCGCTTAATTTTTGAGCGTTTTGAACAAGAACTGAAAATCGCCCCCAATGACGTTGAAATAACTTTGACAGAAACACCTTTGCACAACTGGGGCCTCCGCGGACAGCCGGCGGACGAATTAGTTTTAGATTATAAAGTTCAGATCTGAAAGATCTGTTTGAAAACAACAATTCATTTAAGTAAAATATCAAACCGAAAGCCAATCGCTGACCGCCGCGCGGCTGAAAGCTAAAAAATTATGAAAATTCTCGTTCTAGACAACTACGATTCCTTCACCTACAACCTGGTGTATATTCTTCGTGAACTCCATGGAGAGGTTGATATTTATCGCAATGATAAAATCTCCCTGGAAGATGTGGCACAGTATGACAAAATTTTGCTTTCACCAGGACCCGGAATTCCCTCAGAAGCTGGCATCATGCAGGATCTGATCCGTGAATATGGACCCTCAAAAAGTATTCTGGGTATTTGCCTGGGGCATCAGGCTATTGGGGAGGTCTATGGTGCTTCTCTGGAAAACATGACCGATGTGTTGCACGGGATTAGCGACAAAGCAATCGTCACAGATCCTACCGAACGCATATTTGCAGGGCTTCCTTCCGAAATACAAGTGGGCAGATACCACTCCTGGACCGTTGTGCCCGAAACCTTTACAGATGAACTGAAAATAACCGCGCTGGACGAAAAGGGCAGGGTAATGGGGTTGTCACACATTAAATACGATGTGAAAGGTCTTCAATTTCACCCCGAATCGGTATTGACCGATCACGGCAAGCAGATGCTTCAAAACTGGTTAAATATCTAATTATTATTACTGAAAACTATACGTCCGCATATCTGTTTGGTATCCATACGCAATGAAAAATATACTTAGCCACCTTTTTGAATACAAAGTCCTGAGTAAGGAGCAAGCCAAAGAAGCACTGATCGGGATTAGCACCGGAAAATATTCAAACTCTGAAATTGCCTCTTTCCTGACCATTTATGCGATGCGAAGCATTACCGTTGAAGAACTGGAAGGATTCAGGGATGCGATGCTCGAACTGTGTTTATCGGTAGATCTGTCGGGATACGATCCCATTGATGTGTGTGGCACAGGGGGGGATGGCAAGGACACGTTTAATATTTCCACCTTATCATGTTTTGTTGTTGCCGGCACCGGGCAACATGTGGCGAAGCACGGTAACCATGGCGTTTCATCCCTCTGCGGGTCATCAACCGTTCTGGAGTATCTCGGTGCCAGCTTCACCAATGACCGAAGTATCCTGGAACGCAAAATCAACGAAGCCGGTGTATGTTTCCTTCATGCGCCACTGTTCCATCCGGCAATGAAAAATGTGGCACCGGTGAGGCGTGAATTGGGCGTAAAAACGTTTTTCAACATGCTGGGTCCGATGGTGAATCCGGTATCCCCTCAAAAACAACTTGTCGGGGTTTTCAGTCTTGAATTGGCACGGCTTTTTGCCTATCTTTACCAACAGACAGATAAACAGTTTCTGGTTCTCCACGCATTAGACGGCTACGACGAAGTGTCATTGACAGGTGCTTTTAAAATCATTACGGCTCATACAGAGCAGGTGCTCACGCCATCCCACCTGGGATTGGAAACCCTGCGGGCGAAAGATCTTTCGGGGGGTGAAACGGTAGAAGCATCAGCTAAAATTTTCATGAATGTGCTCAATGACGAGGCCACACCCGCACAAAAGCAGGCTGTGCTTGCCAATGCAGCACTGGCACTTCATTGTGCCAATCCCTCGTTGTCTTTGCTGGATGCGGTGGCTACCGCCAGGGAATCTATCGAAAGTAAAAAGGCGTTGAATAGCTTTAAAAAACTCATAGCGGTATGATCACGGACATCAATCAGCTCGATCTCGACAAAACCTACTCTTATGCAGATTATCTGCAATGGAGGTTTGAAGAGCGTGTGGAATTGATAAAGGGAAAGATTTTCAAAATGTCGCCTGCTCCGGCAAGAAAGCATCAACGCATTTCCGGCTACCTTCAGGGAGAACTTTATAAGTTTCTTGATAACAAAGTTTGCCAGGTTTACGTCGCGCCTTTCGATGTTCGCCTCACTCCTCGAAAAAGTGACAAAACAAACAAAATTCACACAATCGTTCAGCCCGATATTTATGTGGTGTGTGATCCTGCGAAACTTGATGATCAGGGTTGTATAGGTGCGCCGGATCTGATCATAGAAATTCTTTCGCCAGGAAATTCGCAAACCGAATTGAAAAACAAGTTTGAGGTTTATGAAGAAAATGGGGTGAAAGAATACTGGCTTGCTGATCCCACCAGCGAGGTCATTTTCGTTTACATTCTTAACGAAGCAGGCAGATATATAGGCCTGCCACCCTTTGCATTGGAAGACCAAATCACAAGCCATGTTTTCCCCGAATTTGAATTAAGTGTTGCAGATATTTTTAAAGATTAATGAACATATTAGAAAAAATTGTTGCGCGTAAGCACGTCGAAGTAGAAGAATCTAAGAATCTGAGGCCGATTTCCCTACTGGAAAGTGAACCCCTCTTCGCTCGTAGTACAGCTTCGTTGTCGGAGGCGCTCAGAAGTGCGTCCTTCCCAAAAATCATTTCTGAGTTCAAAAGAAAGTCTCCTTCTAAAGGTATCATTAACGATTCCGTTTTGCCCGAAAACGTGACCCGGGAATACGTAAGAGCCGGCGCGGTTGGACTGTCTGTGCTTACAGATATTGACTTTTTTGGGGGGTCGTTTGATGATTTTCTGCGTGCACGGAAAGCCAACCCACACATTCCCATGCTTCGGAAGGATTTTATCATTGACGAATATCAGTTGTATGAAGCAAAATCAATTGGTGCCGATGTGATTCTGCTTATTGCAGCCTGCCTTGAGCCAAAGGAAGTTGTGGATCTGAGCAAGAAGGCGCATGCCCTGGGTCTCGAAGTTCTTCTGGAAGTTCACAACGCAGAAGAACTGGAAATAAGCCTGTGCGATTCTGTTGATATGGTGGGTGTTAACAACCGCAATCTCAAAACCTTCGAAACCTCAATCGAAAATTCTATCATTTTGAGTGAACAGATACCTGATTCTTTTGTTAAGATATCTGAAAGCGGTTTAAAAGATGCGGAAACAATCATGCGCCTGTTTCAATGTGGATACAAAGGATTCCTCATCGGAGAAACATTCATGAAAACAGAAAATCCGGGTGCAGCACTGGGCGATTTACAAAAAACCTTATCACAATACACCACCTCCAAACCTGTGGCTCTATGAAGATTAAAGTTTGCGGAATGCGCGAGCGAAGCAATATTGAAGAGGTAGTTGCTTTGCAACCAAATTTCATCGGGTTCATATTTTATGAGAAATCACCCCGTTTTGTGGCGGACCTGCTCAATGAAGAATACATCAGAAGTATTCCTCAAAATATAAAAAAAGTGGGTGTGTTTGTGAACGCAAGCCCCGGCCACATTGTAGATACGGTAAAAAAATATGACCTCCAGTACGCGCAGCTCCATGGTAATGAACTGCCGGACATGTGCAGAAGTTTGAGGCAAAAGGGGATAAATATTATTAAAGCATTCTCTATTGATGAAAATTTCAATTTTAATATGCTGAATAATTATAAATCCTTTTGTGATATGTTTCTTTTTGATACCAAAGGAGCAAGCCCGGGAGGAAACGGAGTACCGTTCAACTGGAATATTTTGTCGAAGTACGATAACGAGAAACCCTTATTCCTAAGCGGTGGTATCGGACCTGACAATATAGAATCGGTCATCGAGTTATCAAAAAAAATAAGAATCTACGGGATTGACGTCAACAGTTTGTTTGAAACAGAACCCGGGATGAAAGATATAACCAAACTGGAAAAACTGTTTGGACAGATTCGTGTAAAAGCAACAGAAGAAGCGGGAGCTTAATTTATTATGGAAGCAATAGCAGAGAAAAAATCATTTCAGGTCAACGATCAGGGTTATTATGGGTCCTTTGGCGGCGCATTTATCCCCGAAATGTTATATCCTAATGTGGAGGAATTGCGGGAAAACTATTTGCAGATCATTGCGGACCCTGCCTTTCAGAAAGAATATAATGATCTCCTTCGCCACTATGTAGGCAGGCCTACCCCATTGTACAGAGCCAACAGACTCTCAGAAAAATACAACACGAATATTTTTCTGAAGCGAGAGGATCTTTGCCATACAGGCGCTCACAAGGTAAATAATACCGTTGGCCAGATACTACTCGCCAAAAGGCTCGGAAAACAGCGTGTGGTTGCCGAAACGGGTGCAGGCCAGCATGGCGTAGCCACAGCCACAGTGTGCGCGCTGATGAACATCGAATGCATCGTGTACATGGGCGAACTGGATATTCAACGCCAGGCACCCAATGTGGCACGTATGAAAATGCTGGGAGCAGAAGTGCGGCCAGCCACCTGTGGGTCCAGAACACTCAAAGATGCTACCAATGAAGCCATGCGGCATTGGATCAATAACCCCGTAGACACACATTACATTATTGGATCCGTAGTAGGACCTCACCCTTATCCGGATATGGTAGCACGTTTCCAGTCGATCATTTCGGAGGAAATAAGATGGCAGCTTAAGGAGCATACGGGTAAAGAAACGCCCGATTATGTTCTGGCTTGTGTGGGTGGCGGAAGCAACGCCGCGGGAGCATTTTATCATTTTCTGGACGACGAAAATGTAAAACTGGTCGCCGTTGAAGCTGCGGGAATGGGTATTACCACCGGCCATTCTGCTGCCACAACCGCGTTGGGAAAACCAGGTGTGCTACACGGAAGCAGAACCATCCTGATGCAGACGGAAGACGGACAGGTTACTGAGCCATATTCCATTTCAGCGGGTCTGGATTATCCAGGAATCGGGCCACAGCACGCCTATCTGTTTGACAGCGGTCGCGGCATATTCCTCTCTGCCACCGACACAGAATCGGTTCAGGCTGCTTTTGAGCTTTCCCGCCTGGAAGGTATTATTCCTGCGCTGGAATCTGCACATGCGCTGGCGGTTTTAGGCCGCCTGGGTGCCACAAAAGAAGAAACTGTTGTACTGAATCTGTCGGGTAGGGGTGATAAGGATATGGCTACCTACATGAAATACATCGATTAATACTTAACCTAAAATTTGCACATGGCTACATTAACATTACCAGAGGTATTTGACGTACGTCTGAAATTGCAGGAACTGGAAGCAAAAGTAAATGCAGGAAGCTTGTCACTATTCGAAAGATGCGACATGGAAGATGAAATTCTTACTTTGAAAGAGAAACTTGGGGAGTTTGACCGCCTGAAGTTCAGTGATGAAGGCGAGTGTTTGAACTGCTCGGCATAACTTTATACTTTATATACTTTTTACCTGATATATACTTTTAATATAAATAAATCACTGAATGAAAATCAAACTACTTTTCCTGGCCTGCCTCCTTTCGTTTGGAGCAATGGCGCTTGTTTCACCTCAAAACCCACCGAAGAAAATGCTCCGTCACGTTGTGCTATTCAAATTTAAAGATTCTGCTACACCGGCACAAGTAAAGGAAGTCGAAGACGCCTTCAGAAAAGTGCCTACTCAGATAAAGGAAGTGAAAGGATTTGAATGGGGCACCAACAATAGCCCTGAAGGCCTGAATCAGGGTTTTACGCATGCCTTTTTTGTGTCTTTTGAAAATGAAGCAGCACGAGAAATATATTTGCCACATCCTGATCACAAAGCTTTTGTAAAGGTACTTGAACCGCATCTGGACAAAGTTTTGGTGATTGATTACTGGACAAAAGAATGAATAGAATAACCAATCTTTTCAGCAACAACGATCAGCATGAGGGGCTGTTGAACGTTTATTTTACAGCAGGTTTTCCGGAAGCTTCGGATACCTTACGGGTATTGAAAGCATTACAGGATGGCGGAGCTGACCTTGTGGAAATCGGGATGCCGTATTCTGATCCCGTAGCAGATGGAGAAACAATCCAGAAAAGTAATGACCAAGCCCTGGAAAACGGCATGTCGGTTAAGCTGCTGTTTGAACAGTTGGCACACATGCGTGAGACCATCACAGTGCCCGTTTTACTGATGGGTTATATCAATCCGGTTCTTCAGTTTGGTATGGAGTACTTTTGCCAGAGGTGTGCCGAGACAGGAGTGGACGGCCTTATTTTGCCCGACATGCCTATGGACGTTTACCTTACGGAATACAAGGAAATTTTTGACCGGTATGGCATTCTTAATATTTTTCTGGTGACACCTCAGACCTCCGAGGCACGCATCCGTCAGATCGACAGCGTCAGCGAGGGTTTCATTTATACGGTATCCTCTGCAAGTGTAACTGGCTCCAAAACCGGCGTTAGCGACGATATGGAGTCTTACTTCAACCGGCTCAATGCTATGCAGCTTAAAAACCCCAGACTGATCGGTTTCGGCATAAAGGATCATGCTACATTCCAAAAAGCATCAAACTATGCGGCAGGAGCCATAATTGGGAGCGCATTTATACGTGTGCTTTCGGAAAGTAAAGACCTTGAGAATGATATAATTGCTTTTGTACGCAGTGTAAAACATGGCTCAGAAGAGCAGGTTGCTGTCTGATAAAATGATTCTGATTTTCATGGCACTAAATTTGTACAGACAATCCCAGGACGGGTTGTCTGTTTTCATGAAAAGGCTATGCAACGTTTTATCATTTTTTTTGCCATGCTGGCTCTGCCCATTTCAGCCAGCGCACAGTTGAAAGTTGGTATTGAGGGGGGGCTGGTATTTGGTACAAATTACAATGAAGTAAGAATACCAAACTCCGGTGGTACATTTGTCAACCTTGCGGAAGAGCTTACTATAAAACCGAAGATTTTTTACCGGTTGCGGACAGGATACACTTTTCGCAAACGCCATTCGATCGCGCTTCTATACGCGCCATTAAGCGTTCAATACAAGGGAAATCTGTCCGAACCTGTCAATTTTAATAATATTATTTTTAATACCAGCCTGCCCCTGACAGTAGATTACAAATTCAATTCATACCGGCTCACGTACCGATATGACTTCATCTCCAACGGAAGGTGGGTGGTAGGGGCTGGCCTAACGGCAAAAATACGTGACGCTGACATTCGTTTCCGTAACGAAACGGCCGATACACACTACGACAATCTGGGCTTTGTGCCCCTTGTAAACTTCTATGGAGCCTACAAACCTTCCTACCGCTGGGCCATCATACTGGAAGGGGATGCGTTGGCATCCAAGTACGGCAGAGCCGAGGACATCTTCGCGGGTGTCAGCTACACGATTAATACCAAACTGGGCGTAAAGCTGGGTTACAGGGTAGTAGAAGGTGGTGCAGATGTCGACACCATTTATAATTTCAACTGGATCAATTACGCTTCTGCAGGCGTTCTTCTGAGCTTCTAGTCATATCAGACTATTTTCGAAGCTAACAATCACGGATACACCCACACACCGCTTTCATGTAACCTTGCCGCTGTAAACCAACAAAAAATCATTAACTTACTTCGTTTTGTGCGGTACAGGTAATTGTACTTTTAACAGTATGAATACGTTATAAGATCGATCCGAATTTTATCCAAAATATATGACACCTTTCACCCCGGCAATGGAAGGCCTGCTGCTTCGCATTCAGGAATACCGTCAGAAATATTATCAGAACCAACTGCTAAAAGGTGTTATTCTCTCGGCAGCTTTGTTGTTGACCGTATACCTTTTTTTCAATACCCTCGAATATTTCGGTCGGTTCAGCTCTGCTGTGCGTGGGACGTTATTCTTTGGTTTTCTGGCTGTACTTCTGTTCTCTTTTTTTCAATGGGTTATCCAGCCGTTGATACACCTCATTGGGATCAGGAAACCAATTTCGGACGAAGATGCTGCCCAACAGATCGGGGAATATTTCCCTGAAATCGGAGATAAACTTGTGAATACCCTGCAGCTGAGAAGTTTGTCGGGAAGCCAGTCGGATCTGATAGAAGCCAGTATCAGTCAGAAGTCAAAGCAACTGCTGATTGTAAAGTTTTCCGACGCCATTCGCTTCAACGAGAATAAAAAGCGGCTGCGATACGCCGTTTTCCCATTGGCTGCCATTGCTGCCATATTGCTTTTCAATCCAAAATTTTTTACCAGTAGTTCTGAGAGGATCATACATTTTCAGAAAAATTACACTTATGCACCTTTTTCGTTTCAGGTAGAGAATAGGGATCTAAAGGCCTTCAGGAATGAGGATTTTACCCTTAAATTGAAGCTTCAGGGGGATGCATTACCTCAGGATGTGTACCTGGTGCAGAACGACACCAGATTTAAGCTAACCCGTGGAGACAATCAGAACTATTCTTATGTATTCAAAAACATACAGCGAGATGTAGCATTTTCATTTGAGGCCGCAGGATTTAATTCTGATGATTATAAAATCAAAGTTGTGCAGCGACCATCCTTGTTATCCTTTGATGTAAACCTGCATTACCCTGCCTATCTCAATAAGCCGGCAGAGGGGTTGAGCAACGTCGGCAACTTGTCCGTGCCGGAAGGGACCAATATCGAGTGGAACTTTAACACATCAGCCACAAACGCACTGGGAGTCCGTTTTGAAAACGACTCCGCCTTGTATACCGGAAAACAGCAGGACTCTGAGCATTTTTCCGTGCGCCGATCCCTCAGGCGCTCATCTCAATACCAGGTTGAGTTAAAAAACAACGATGCTGCGAACGCAGATAAGATTGGGTATTATATCAACGTTATTCCTGATAAATTCCCGGTTTTAAATCTTGAAAATTTTCAGGATACCACCCTATATAACTACCTGGTACTGGGAGGGTCTATCACTGATGATTATGGATTTTCTCAGCTCAGGCTTTTCTATAGTCTTCAGCGGGAAAATGACAAATCCCCTTCCGCAGCCAGGAGTATCCCCATTCCATTCAACAAAACCGCCAATACACAGAGCTTTTTCTTTCAATGGTATGTAGACAGCCTCAGGCTTGCCCCAGGCGACAAGATCGAGTATTATGCCCAGGTGTGGGATAATGATGGGGTTAATGGCGCCAAAAGCGCAAGATCCCGATCCATGCAATTTACGGTTCCTTCAAAAGATCAGGTAGAGGCCGAAATAAGAAAGTCAGAGCAGGCGACCGAGAACCAGATACAATCCGCCATGAAAAAGGCGCAAAACCTGCAAAAAGATCTAAATAATCTGGACAACCGCCTGAAAACAAATAAGGAGCTTGATTTCAAAGAACAAAAACAAGTAGAAGAAATATTAAGGAAGCGTGAAGAGTTAATGAAAGAACTTCAGGCTCTGCAGGAGAAAAATCAAAGTTCCAATGAAAAATCGAAACAGTTCAATCAGCAAAGCCCGGAACTGCAAAGCAAAATTGATCAGCTGCAAAAACTGATGGATCAACTGATGGATAAGAATACAGATAAGCTGTACCAGGAATTAAAGAAGATGCTCGAGCAAAAACAGAGTGAACGTATGTCGTCCATGATGGAAAAATTGCGTAACAAAGAGCACAATCTGGAAAAGGAGCTGGAAAGAACGATGAAGCTCTTCAAACAGATGCAGCTTGAACAAAAAATGGAAAATCTAGTGGAGAAACTGGACGAACTGGCCGATCAGGAAGACAAGCTTGCAGATAAATCACAGGAGAACGACAAAAACAAAAATGGCGAGGATAAAAAAGGAAAGAATGAGGAGTTGAAAAAAGAGCAGGAGAATATCCAGAAAGAATTTGAAAAAGCCGCGGAGGATACCGAAGAGATTGAGAAATTGAGCGAAGAACTGGAGCAGCCGTTAGATACGCCGGAGGAAGATCAAAAAAAAGCTTCTGAGCAGATGGAGCAGAGTAAGAAGGAACTGGATAAGCAACAGAACTCAAAAGCCTCTCAGGCGCAAAAAAAGGCAGCAAAGTCCATGAAACAGATGTCCAAGTCGATGGCCGAAGCCATGGAGGCAGCTGAGATGGAACAGATGGAAGAAAATATGGACGCCCTAAGAGATATTCTGGAAAATTTGATCACCCTATCGTTTGATCAGGAAAGTTTAATGAAGGATTTTAGGGGTGTAAACCTTCAGGACCCGCGGTTCGTTAAACTGGGCCAGACTCAGCTCAAGTTGAAAGAAGATGCGAAAGTAGTGGAAGACAGTTTATATGCCTTGGCCAATCGTGTTGTGCAGATCCAATCATTTGTTACCAGGGAATTGAATGACATGAAGTCATACATGGATGAAAGTGTGAAAAGCATTAAAGACCGTCAGATTAACGCAGCTACGTCCAAACAACAGTTCGCGATGACTTCCATGAATAATCTGGCGCTGATGCTTAGTGACGTTTTCAAGCAAATGCAGGAGCAGATGGCCATGGCTATGCCCGGAAGCGGTAAAGGAAAAAAAGGAAAGCAAAAAGGGGATTCGCCGGGAATGGGCGAACGTCAGGAAAAGCTCAATGGCCAAATGAAACAGCTTGGACAGGGTAAAGAAGGCCAGGGAAACAATTCTGAACAGATCGCCCGTATGGCAGCCGAGCAAGCTGCCATAAGAGAATTGGTTAAAAGACTTGAAGAATCTTTGAGGGGCACAGAGGCCGGTAAACAACTTGGAAAAGAACTTCAGGATATCGCCGAAAAAATGGATGAGACAGAAACAGATCTGGTCAACAAAAGAATAACCCCGGAGCTGATTAAACGGAATCAGGAAATAACCACCCGCTTGCTCGAATCAGAAAAGGCCATGAAGGAGCAGGATGAAGATGAACAACGTAAAGCACAGACAGCGAAGCAGACACCTCGCCAGCCACCAGCAGCTTTTGAGAAATACATTCGGGAAAAGGAGAAGCAAACAGAATTAATTCGTACAATTCCACCAACATTTTCGCCATTCTACAAACGGGAAGTGGATGCCTACTTCCGTAAATATCAGGCACAAAACTGAGTCCAATCAAACTGTTATCTTATGTTAAATGTTACGGATATACGGGCATCGTTCAGTTACTTTGCCTGTATCTCTGTAAAAGAAGGTTAAACGAATCGTATTTAGATACTTAGTATCTTTGCGGAGCTTTTTATATTTAATATTTAACAGGTTACAAAAATTCTTCCACGTGAAGAATAGACCTTTTTAACGATCAGACATGCTCAAATTCTTCTCGGAAGAGATCAATTTCAAACAACCTCATCCCCTTAAAACCTCTAAATGGATCAAAAGTATCTCACAATCAGAAGGTTACAAAATTGGTTCCCTGAATTATATCTTCTGTTCAGATGATTATCTTTTGGAAATTAACCGGCAGTACCTTCAACATGATTATTATACGGATATCATTACCTTCGACAATAGTGAAGACGAAGGAATTTTGGAAGGGGACATCTACGTCAGTGTAGATCGGGTAAAGGAAAATGCTCAGAATTTGGGCATCGCTTTTGATCTTGAATTGCGGAGAGTTCTAATCCACGGACTACTTCACCTGATCGGATTTGGAGATTCAACAGAAGATTTAAAAGTAGAAATGCGTGCAAAAGAGGATGCATGTTTGCTTCAGTATTAAAATATTTCCACGTGGAACACTTTAATTAAAGTGCTTTAACAAGACTCAAAGAATCAGTAAAATTATGTTTCCAGAATATGATGTAATCGTGGTAGGAGCGGGCCATGCAGGGTGCGAAGCAGCAGCGGCAGCGGCAACCATGGGATCCTCTGTACTACTCATTACAATGAACATGCATACGATCGCTCAGATGTCATGTAATCCCGCAATGGGTGGTGTAGCGAAAGGTCAGATCGTAAGAGAAATAGACGCACTAGGCGGGCAGTCAGGAATCGTGAGTGATAAAACCATGATCCAGTTTCGCATGCTAAATCTTTCAAAAGGTCCCGCCATGTGGAGTCCGCGCTGCCAAAGTGACCGGATGCTTTTTGCACAGGAGTGGAGGAATATTCTCGAAAGCAATCCTAATGTCGACTTCTGGCAAGACACTGCCAAGGAAATACTGCTGGAAGATGGAAGAGCGGCTGGCGTAAAAACCAGCCTGGGAATTGAAATCAAATCCAAAGCAGTTGTCCTCACCAACGGTACTTTTCTGAACGGTCTCATTCACATTGGTGAGAAAAACTTTGGCGGTGGAAGAACGGGAGAGAAAGCTGCCACCGGTATTACCGAGCAACTCGTAACACTTGGTTTCGAATCAGGCCGAATGAAAACAGGAACACCCCCTCGCGTGGACGGACGCTCTCTTGATTATTCCAAAATGGAAGAACAACCAGGCGACGAGAATCCTGCCAAATTTTCCTATACGGCTACACAGCCACTTACCAAACAACGTAGCTGCTGGATCACCTACACCAACGCGGAAGTACATGAAGTACTCAGAACCGGGTTCGAAAAATCGCCCATGTTTTCAGGACGAATTAAGGGAATAGGACCACGTTACTGCCCATCTGTTGAGGACAAAATCAACCGATTCGCCGATAAGGATCGTCATCAGATTTTCGTAGAACCGGAAGGGTGGGATACCGTCGAGGTTTACGTCAATGGTTTCTCAACCTCCTTGCCAGAGGACGTACAATATGCAGCACTCCGTAAGATACCAGGCTTTGAAAATGCCAAAATGTTCCGTCCCGGCTATGCCATAGAATACGACTACTTTCCGCCTACCCAATTGAAACCAACACTGGAAACACATCGTGTAGGTAATCTATTTTTTGCGGGACAGATCAATGGCACAACAGGGTACGAAGAGGCAGCATGCCAGGGGCTAATGGCTGGTATAAATGCGCACAGGAATGTGAAGAATCTGGAACCGTTTGTTCTCAAAAGATCGGAAGCGTACATCGGTGTTTTGATCGACGATCTAATTAACAAGGGTACCGAAGAACCCTACCGAATGTTCACTTCCCGCGCCGAATATCGCACGCTGCTTCGGCAGGATAACGCAGACATCCGGCTTACAGAGAAAGGACATCACATCGGACTTGCTGATATCACCCGCCTGGAAAACGTACGTCAGAAGGTTAGCGAAGTAGAACAAATCATTGCACAATTCAACAGCATCAAGTTGCTGCCTGATGAAATAAACCCCGCACTTGAACAACTGGAAACGGCCACCATAAGAGAAAAAGTAACAGTTACACAGCTACTCAAACGGCCACAATTAACAATAGCCAAACTAGCCCAAGCACATCCGGATGTAAGCAATATCATTTCAAAATACAGCCATGATGCGATTCAACAAGCCGAAATACATCTGAAATATGACAGTTACATTGAAAAGGAGAAACTATTGGTTGATAAAATGAACCGATTGGAAGACCTTACCATCATTCCAAACTTCAATTACGATGGCGTTACATCACTATCGTACGAAGGACGAGAAAAACTAAAAAGAACCAGGCCGGCTACCATAGGTCAAGCATCACGCATTAGTGGTGTAAGTCAATCTGATATTTCCGTTTTAATGCTATTTATAGGAAGGTGATGCCACTAGAAACACTCATTCATTGCCCGATATGTAATTCGTCGAGCTTCAAAGATTACTTATCTGTTGAAGACTATACCGTTTCAAACCGAGAATTTACTATTCAGCGATGTAACAATTGCCAATTCATATTTACCAATCCAAGGCCCGACCAGCAGTCCATCGGTGAATATTATGCGTCGGAAGAATACATTTCCCATCACGATGAAAACTCTTCTCTGATGACCAAAGTGTACAACAAGGTACGCGACTATACCATTCATAGAAAGGTAAAAATGATTGCCGCTTTACAGCCCTCCAAAGGAACGCTACTCGATATTGGATGCGGTACCGGTAACTTTCTACAGGCATGTAAAAAAGACGGCTGGAATGCGAGTGGAACTGAACCCGATTCGGGAGCCAGAAGCCGCGCCTCTGACAAGGTGGGAGATACCATACACCAAAATATTCACAGCCCCTTGCTGGTAAATCAAACCTTCAATATCATAACCATGTGGCATGTATTAGAGCATGTACACCAACTCAATGAAACCATTTCCTGGGCCAGGTTACATCTCGCTACCCACGGCAATCTCATTATCGCTGTACCCAACCCGGAATCGTATGACGCATACAAATATGGTAAATTCTGGGCAGCGTACGATGTGCCCAGGCATCTCTACCATTTCACCAAAACAAGCATGAAGACCTTGCTGGAACCGCACGGGTTACACATTGACAGCATTAAGCCCATGTGGTTCGATTCATTTTATGTATCCATGCTCAGCTCTAAGTACAAATCAAAAAGTATAAACCTCATTGAGAGCACAACAACAGGCTTAATTTCCAACCTGAAAGCAAAGCCAAATGATATGCAATCCATCAATACATCCAGCCTGATTTATATTATATCAAAACAATAACCATACGCTACATCAAAAAACCCTCAATAGCATATCCGCATATTGAGGG
Source organism: Dyadobacter sp. 32 (assembly GCF_902506755.1). Classification (GTDB taxonomy): domain Bacteria; phylum Bacteroidota; class Bacteroidia; order Cytophagales; family Spirosomataceae; genus Dyadobacter. The sequence goes on from NZ_LR735258.1 coordinate 4,669,257, forward strand.
TTTTTAGTTAATCATACGCAACCATGCTTAAAACAATTGTCTTCGCAGTACTTTGTCTGATACTCTTCGAACGCTGCGCACAGCAAGTATCCCCCACAGGTGGTAAAAAAGACAGTATCTCTCCAACGCTGATTCAAAGCATACCACTCAATAAAACAATCAATTTTAAAGGCAACAAAATCGAATTGCTGTTTGACGAATATGTAATTCTGGACAACATCATGCAGAAACTGATCATAACCCCAACAATCGAAAATCCCTACACCTTTAAATCCAACGGAATGTCTGTTACGCTGAATTTTAAAAAAAGCTTTGACGACAGTACTACCTACACCCTTAATTTCGGGGATGCAATTAAAGATTTTGCCGAAAAGAATCCAGCAAAAAACCTCAAACTTGTCTTTAGCACTGGCAGTTCACTCGATTCTGGTCGCGTTTACGGCACCATTAAAGACATCAGAACCAACTTACCTGTACTAGACGCCCTGGTAGGCCTCTATGACACCAGCGATACGCTGAATCCCGCAAAACAAAAACCCATCTACTTTTCCAGAACGGACAGCAGTGGGCTTTTCTCCATAGAAAATGTACAAATTAAGGACTACAAACTCATTGCAATGGATGATAAAAACCGTAACATGCTTTATAATACCAAAGAGGAGCGGATTGGTTTTTTGAATAAGCCTGTAAATGCGGGATCCGACTCGCTTCGCTACCAACTCAGCCTTTTCCAGTCAGACGTGACCCCGCTTAAGGTACAAAGAACCCTGCCCAGGGTGAATAATTACACCGTAGTTTTCAACAAACCCATTGAAAACGTCCAAGTGAATTTTGCCAACAACGATTCTTTACCATACATCCTCGAAAACCCATCCCAGATCAAATTTTTTAACGTGCTGCCACATGCGGACACAACACTCGTCAAGCTCACCGTAACCGATTCGTTAGGGAAAATCACAGCACTTCCAGACACCAAAGTGACGTTTCAGCCGCAAAGAGGCAAGGAACGACAACGTGATGCCTTCAGTATGACGTCACTCCCGGAATCCAATAAACCACTCACTACCAACTTTACATATAAGCTTACCCTAAACAAACCAGTCCGATACCTTGACGACAAGAGTATACGCTTGATATCCGATAGTTTAAGCCATGAAACTTTAAATACATTTCCATGGAACTGGAACCCCACTCACAACATCCTCACCGTAGAGGCTAAATCATTTGCCAAGGACAGCATCAAATGGGAGTTTCCCAAAGGAAGTATAATCAGTGTAGAAGGCGATACACTACCACGAACATTAATCAGGCATACAGTACTTAATCCCGAACAATATGGGGTTTTGAGTGGCTCAGTAATAAATATGGATACAGCCAATCATTTCGTCGTAGAGCTCGTCGATGAACAAAACAAAGTACATTTCACTGCATATAAAAGCCCCTATACCTTTAAGAATATACCACAGGGCAAATACATGCTCCGTCTTATTCTGGATGCGAACAGAAACAAAAGATGGGATTCGGGAAATATTGAAAAAGGTCAGCAACCAGAAACCATTGTATATCTGCCAGAAAAAATACTTGTTAAAAGCAATTTTGAACTCAACGACATCAATATAGCCATTCCTAAATGAATTTCCCGATTATCTTATACACTTTGTGTGGATAACTATGTGTATAACCCTGATTTTTTGTTAGTAAACACTAGAGTTTTGTTAACAACTTTGTGGATAAATCGATAATTCTGTTTATAACTTCCAGGTTGAAACAGAAAAGTGGACAACTCCTATCTAAAAAGAAGTTAACAGTACGTTAATACACAAGTTGGAATGTGAATAGTTAAAAGTACCACAGCAAAACGCTTTACCCACAACACAATGTCTATAAATAATTTCCTATATTGTATTTCAACCACTTAGATGTGTAAAATTCCGAAATACGATGTGGATAAACCAACAGAGTTATCAACAAATTGTTGATAACTCTGTTGGTAGCATGTAGATAACTGTTTTATCTACATATCCACAGCCCTAGAGAATAATAATAATTAAGAACAAATTTTTTTTTCTATTATGAAAAAGGTTTTGTGGTGGATTGTATTGTGGATAGGTGTTGCGGCGGCGGGCGCGGCAAGTGCCCAGACCGAGAAGGAACTGGCCGACGAATACTTTAAAAAGGATGATTGTGTCAAAGCAATTTCTTATTATGCCCGTATTCTTAAGGATGGATTCGATATAGCTGCGCTCAGAAATTATGCGCTGTGTGCCTCAAAAACCAAAATTTGGGGTGATGCAGAGCAGTTTTTTAAGAAGCAGATCAAGAATGATGCTTCAAACGCTTCCTGGTACTATTTATATTGGGGTTCGCTTTTGGAAGATCAGGGTAAGTCCGGAGAAGCTTTTAAAAGGTATGAGCAAACCTTGGCTGCTACCGGTCAAAAAATTGATCAGAAGCGGGACATGGCCGAAGAATTCCGGTCCAGGAATCAGCCTCTTTGGGCAAAAAACGCATATCTGCAAGCCAGGGAAACTGCTAAGCGTAGTGACCTTTTTCAACTGGAACTTGCGAGCACGTACCGGGATCTCAATGAACCTGAGAAGATGATCGATGAGCTATTGTCCTATGGGACACGTTACCAAAATATGGAGGTGGTGCAAAATATGCTGGGTGATTTTACCAAAGACGAAAAAGAGCAGGCGCTCCTGGAAAAGGTTCTTTATGAAAAGATTCAAAAGTTTCCCGACCAAGGTTTCTATAACGAGCTGCTGATCTGGTATCAAATACAGCGTAAAGACTTCTATAAAGCTTTTATTCAGGAGAGAGCGCTGGACAAGCGTTTCAAGCACAATGGATCCCGGCTTTACAATTTGGGTATGCTCGCTCTTCAGAATATTGATTACGCCAATTCTGTGGCTATTTTCGACTACATTGTAAAAGAATACCCTAAGGGTCAGCTGTACCCCGTGGCACGTCGTATGGCCATATTTTCGAGGGAAGAACAGGTAAAGAATACCTATCCGATAAAACGGAACGAGGTATCTAAGCTATTGAGTCAATATCAGCAGCTTGTGGATGAACTTGGCGTAGGAGCCCGTACCGTTGAGGCCCTTCATAATATGGCCATGCTCAATGCATTTTATCTGGATGATTTCAAAAAAGCGATTGCAACGATGCAGTTGGCGATAGAGGGAGGAAAATCGGAAAAGAATTTTGTAGACAAATGTAAACTGGACTTGGGTGATATCTATTTGCTTCAGGGAGAGCCTTGGGAGGCCAGTTTGCTTTATTCGCAGGTAGAGAAGTCTCAAAAGGACGATCAGTTGGGATATGAGGCCAAACTACGTAATGCTAAACTGAGCTATTTTAAAGGCGAATTTGAATTAGCCAAAGCCGTGTTGGATATTCTTAAAAAGGCGACTTCACGAGAAATTGCGAATGACGCCAATCAGCTTAGTTTACTGATCATGGATAACACAGGACTTGACAGCAACGAAACGGCGATGAAGCAATACGCTAATGTTGAACTTATGCTTTTTCAAAACAAGAAGTATGAGGCCATTGATACATTGAAGCAACTTTACCAAAAATATCAGAAGCACAGTTTATCGGATGAGATTCTATGGCTTACTGCCAAGACTTATATGAAGCTGGATAGTAACCAACAAGCCCTGGTCATTCTTCAGACCTTGACCTCAAAATTTGGAATTGATATATTGGGAGATGATGCGCTTTTTTCCATGGCCAAATTGTACCAGGAAAAACTGAAGGACAAAGATGAGGCGATGAAATTATACCAACAGCTTATGGAAAAATATCCGGGAAGTATTTTTGTTGCTGAATCGAGAAAACGCTTTAGGCAGTTAAGAGGAGATGTCGTTAATTAAAATTAAAAATGTAAAAAGGAAGGTGAGGGCTAATTTTCTGCTCAATCTTCCTTTTTACATTTGTGTATATGCGCACAAGAGTATACCCAAATCGTTCTATTCAAATCTCAGAGCCCCATTTTTAGGTTTTTTATATCATAAAGAGCTCATTAGTAAATTCTTAAATGAATAAAATGAAGCATCCATTTTGATCGATACTTTTTCAATCGAAAGAAGCAATTTAAGCCTTTCCGGTATTTCGATCGTTTTTCCCAATGTTTCTTCCACAAGGTCGATAAATTTTGCGGGGTGGGCAGTTGAAAGGAAAACTCCCGTAAAATCACCGCCCTGTTTTTGACGGAAATCCTGAAGCCCCCGAAATGCTACCGCAGTGTGTGGGCAAACGACATAATTTGCATTACCATAAATTTCCCGCATGGTTTTACGCGTCTGCTCATCATTGTAAGAAAAACCTGAAATTTTTTCAGTCACCCGTTTCCAGTCGTCATCGAAAAACCGAACCATTCTTACAAAATTACTTGGGTTACCCACATCCATCGCATTGGAAATCGTTTCTACCGAAGGTAAAGGCTGATAGGTACCATTCTCCAGGTATCGCGGTACCGCATCATTCAAATTGGTTGCCGCAATAAAATGTTCGACAGGGAGGCCCATTCTGTAAGCAAGCAATCCGGCACTCAAATTTCCAAAATTTCCGGATGGCACTGAAAATACAAGTGGTTTGCCTAATTTTTTAAGCTGAGCGTAAGCCGAGAAAAAATAGAATGACTGCGGAATGAGTCTTGCTATGTTGATGGAGTTGGCGGACGCAAGATTGTATTTTGCGGTAAGTTCAGAATCCAGGAAGGCTTCCTTCACCAATTTCTGGCAATCATCAAACGTACCATAGACCTCTATGGCCGTGATATTATTACCCAATGTCGTTAACTGTTTCTCCTGAATATCGCTTACTTTCCCACTAGGGTACAGGATGGTAACCGAAACACCCGGCACGTTGTAAAAACCTTGTGCAACTGCCCCTCCGGTATCTCCGGAAGTGGCAACAAGAATCTTTATTTCTTTCTTAGAACGTAGGAGAAAATAAGACATAAGTGCCGCCATAAATCTTGCACCAAAATCCTTAAAGGCCATAGAAGGACCATGAAACAGTTCCAGCACGTAATCATCAGGAGTGATTTGTTTAACCGGAGCTTCAAAATCATATGCTTTATCTATTATTTTTTCAATATCCTGTCGCGAAATGTCGTCAGCTAATAAGGTATAAGCAACCTCAACAGCAATTTCCTTAAAAGATTTTGTTTCGATTCCTTCCAGGAACTCCGGTGATATTCGCGGGATAGCAATGGGCATATAGAGTCCATTGTCCTGGGGAAGGCTTCTGAATACCGCTTCTTCAAGAGAAGCTTCCAGACTTTTTGTTTTGGTGCTGTAAAACAACATTATTGGGAATATTAAGAATAAATCATGCAGATCAGGCAACAAATTTAATCAAAATACCGGGTGGTGTTACACAGAAAGGTAATTTGAGAAAAGTGCATAACTTGCCTTTTTTATGATCTGTTAAAGGCATAAAACCATCCTGACCAGAAGATTGTTGCCTGGTAACCAATAAATGCAAAATGCAGAAATGATTTCTCGCTTTTGCTCATCCAGTTGGTTTATTTAAATACTTTGAAAACCAATAAGTTAATTAACAAACCATATATATTATTATGTCGAAAGGTATCTTCAAAGTTCCGGAAATTAAAAATGAGCCGGTTAAAAATTATGCTCCCGGATCTCAGGAAAGAGATCAGTTAAAAGAGGCATTGCATGAGGCGCGTGGGCAGGTTATAGAAATACCACAATTCATTGGAGGTG